>JAZNVF010000072.1:0-19926 GCA_045592685.1 Akkermansia sp.
GACACGCTTACCATTCAGAATAGCCGTAACTTGCTCCAGCGACAGCGTATTTTGTTCAATTTGGAGAGATGAATGAATGGAGCGAATTTGATTCTGCCTGCGCAGTTGAACTGAAATGATGTCTCGATGCGTAACCTCCACCCGCCCTACAAGCTCGCATATCTCAGCCAGTAGATTGATAACTGCAGTGTTCTGTTGAAACGGTGGCGTGTACTTACCCATATCGCACTCTCATTATAGCACTTATCCGATTTTTATCCAGCACAAAATGATGGCTGAGTCCCGGTGAGTTCGACTACCATTGACGCCCCTTGGAGGGGCTCGAACTATCTCCAAGGCTTTAAGAACGGCTATCTGGCAATTCTCAATTCCGGCAAAAAGTGGCCACTTTTCAAGCTCTCCGTTGTATACTTCGAAGCAAGCTTCACCATCAAAAACACAGGTGAGCATAAAACGATAGAAGTCAAGATTAACGAAGACCTCATCCCCTGGGGCCGTGGCGAAGCTCCTGACCCGCCGCTACGGCGAAATCACGGGACTGTGTTTCCACTTCACACGAGAAGCCAACGACTAAAGGCCCAGCCGCCCACAAGGCGGCTTTTTTTCTTGCTGAATAACGGGCTTAGATATATAATAACTCAAGATGTCCCCCTTTATACGCATAGCCTATCTGTTCACACCCATACTTTTCGTCGCTAACTGCCAACGCACCTACCAATTTAATGATATGCGTTCGGCATCGGAGTCGGAAGGATTCCTACACCAATATTCGTATGTGCGCGGACTCCAAACAGAAATAACACCCACAGACGAAACAAAAGTACAGAGCATTCATTTAGCCGATACAGCAGGCAATGACCACACCTTGCGCTTAGAGTACACGTATAACATTAACCCTCAAACATGGAAATCTGAGTATTTGCTCGAGAACCTATCACTTTACCCTCACACCGGCATCACCAACAAGGTGCAAAAAAATCGCGCTATCAACGACAACGCCATCAAATCAGCGACGCTGAAACCATGCGGTTTGCAGGTTCGATATCCCGACGGCACTACTCAGGAATACCGGCTGCGTGGTCTACCTTGTCTTCCTTTCTGCGGCAGCCTTGATTTCGGGGAAAAGAAGATATTTCCGAAAAAGTGAGATTTTTTCTTTTGCCTTTTGACAAGTGTCCTCAAGTATGGACACTCACTTTCATTCCAATACTTCCGTTCGATCTTTCTTCAAATCCATCACGTCCGAGTCAATGGGCTGCGGCCACCCGGACAAAGTTGCAGACGCTATCTCTGATGCCATCCTTGATGCTTGCTTAGCGCGAACACGTAATTTCCGAAACAGCGCTTCGCCACCCTATCTGCCACTTCAGACGCAGCGCGCAGACTCCCCGCGCGTGGGATTGTGGTCAGCAGCAGCCAAAACAGCCGGCACCGTTGGCAAAACTGCCGGGTCAACCATCTTGCGGAAGGGAGCAAGCGCACGCTCCATCACCGCCTCCGGACTAAGCCTGGGGGCTGGCTCCGCGCTGAAATCGACACGACCACCCGCAAAGATGGCCTGCAGAAGCCGCGGGGAGTATCCACTAACCAAAGCGCAATTATCGAGAGCAGATGCCACAACGCCGGTGTTGGTTGCCGCCAGATTCCAATACACAATAGCCGGGAACTCATACCCGGCATACTTGTAACGCAGGCGCAACTCATCCATGAGCGAGATGTCACAATACGCCCCCTGATTGAACTGCATGTCGGAGAGTATGAGCAGACAGCGCGGCATGATTTCCGCCGATGTACCGGCTGCAATAGCAGTGTCGAGCAGCAATGCGAAAACGGAGCTGAGATTCGTATCTTCGCAGATATCGTAGCGCAACAGCTGCTGCATACGCTCCACCGGGGAATTTTCATCAGCGGGCAGGTCAATGAACCGAGCTTGATTGCTGAACGTAACCACACGGTTACGAAATGGACCGGAAAGTCGCTCAGCACAATAGAGAGCAAGAGGATAAGCAACATCTCGCGGCACAATGCAACGCCCCCAGGTCATAGAGCCCGAGGTATCGAGCACCGGCAGGAACGATACGCCCTCGGGCATAAGCTCCGGCAGGCTCTTCCACTGCGCCGTAATTATCTCACTCAGCCGGTCAGCCGTGAATGACTTGCGCCCGCTGCGGAAGTAGTCGCGAAACACCTCGTGCGGGAACAGCGCGCCGGTATTGAGCATCTTCTGCAAAAGACACTCACGCAGGCGCTCGCCATCTTCTCTGGCAAAGAGAGCCTTGTAGCGGTTGAAGGCCTGCGAGGGTAACTTATCATACTCAACCTCGGTGAGCTTGCCGGCACAAAGCTGCTGCTCCACTGTGGCGGCTGTCGCAACCACGCGGCGACGGAAGTCACCATTACTCAGGCCGGTGCAGGCACGCACCTCGGCCCAGAGAGCACACCGGCGCGGTAACCATTTACAGGCAAAATAATCACCACGCTGCACCCCCTCAGCAAAAAGTTTCACTACAGCCGAGCGCAACTCCGGGAACTCATCTGCCACCCACACATAGTCCTTGTAACAGCCTATCTGCCCAAGCAACTCCAAGTGCGCTGCAAGTGCGCTGCAAGTGCCTGCGGCGCAAGCTGATGTACCGCACGCAGCAACACCCGGCTCACCGCGCGCTCCCCTGCCCCCAACCGCACGGCACGCACCCACAGGGCAATGCAAAACGCCGTCACCGGGTCCGCCTTATATGCCTGCACAAACATGCCCTGCAGCGCCTCGGGCGCCGTCTGCGCCATATTGCGCGCCGCCCCGACCTCTGCAAAGAGGTCGAGACAGGCATTGCCCGTGGTACGGAGCTGCGTGGCTCCATTCTCTGTATAGGTAAACGAATTCATTTTATTCAGTCAGTAAAAAGTAATGCACCCGTGAAAGGGGTTTCCGGAACTTCCGGGTGCGTAGATTTCCAGGCTCTGCCAACTGAGCTACGGTGACCATTTTAGGTGGGTGTGAGAGGGCCACCGGGCGGAGTCGAACCGCCGACAATGAAATATCACATTGCTGCTTGCAGAAAAGTTCTCTGAGTTCGTGTACCTGCAAAAGGAGTTGCCGGAACTTAAGGCACACATTATGGTTAAGCCGCGGCCATGTTGAAGGGCTTGCGGCAGCCCGAACCGCATACGCGGAATCAGTAAGGCCAAATTTTATGGGTTGCGGTAAAGTTCATCAGAACCAGCTTCGGCACCAGGGTCGGGGCGCTCTCAGCTTACAGTTCGGCCAAGAAGATACCACACTCACAATACTTGTCAAGTCTTTTCTCTAAAAAACGCAAAAAAATGAGACCTGCCGTACACGCGGTACAGCAGGCCCCTTAGAAACAACCAAGAAAAATCTTTGGTCAGCGGGCGGTTCAGGCCTTAGCGGCGCGAGCCTTCTTAATCATAGAAGCCACAGTCTCGGAAGGCTGGGCACCGTTGGCGATCCACTTCTCCACCTTCTCCAGATCCAGGGTGTAGTTTTCACCCTCGGCCATGGGGTTGTAGGTACCCACCTGTTCAATGAAGTCGCCATCACGGCGAGCGCGGCTGTCAACGACAACGATTTTGTAGTAAGGACGGTCCTTGGACCCCTGACGGTTGAGACGGATTGCTACCATAGTAAAATGAATGAGATTGGTTGTTCCCCGAGCCGCAGCAGATATTATTTACGTATGCACGGCGGCAAGGCGGGACGCCAAGTTAGCACATCGCGGCCGTAAAGTCAAGGATAAAGTCAGTTTTTTTGAAATTTTATTTTCGCACGGTCACGATTCCACCTTTACTTGCACGCGCGGGATGTGTAGAATGTCGGACATGAAAAGCCCCATTCTGCTGAGCCTTCCCCTGCTGATGACCTCCTGCTTCTGGAACCCACCGCCGACAGCAAGCATAACAGCACCGCCCCGCCCCGGCACACCACGAGCCTTGCGGGCAGAGTCGTTCGCCGGTATCGACCTGAACTGGCTGGGGCGACGAATCTGGCAGAATGAGTGTGCCGGCAGCGTGCCGGGGTTGGTCAGCTGGAATGCAGGGGAAGACTTCCCCTCCCTGGGCATAGGGCACTTTATCTGGTACCCCGCCGGCTATAACGGGCCGTTCGACGAGAGTTTCCCCACGTTCGTGCGCTATGCACGCTCCCGCGGGGTGCAGGTGCCGAGCTACTTCAACGGCCCGGCCCCCTGGCCTACGAAAGCAGCCTTCACCGCTGACCGCAGCGGGCGGGCCGACGCCATGCGCCGCTGGCTGGCCGAGCATGTGGAACTGCAGACGGAGTTTATCATCCTGCGCAGCCGGGCCGCCTTGCCCCGCATGATGCAGGCGAGCCGCAACCCACAGGCTATTCAGGCGCGTTATTACGCCCTGGCCGCCACCACTCAGGGGATGTACTGCCTGGTTGATTACGTCAATTTCAAGGGCGAAGGGCTCAAACCCACCGAGCGCTACAACAACCAGGGCTGGGGCTTGCTGCAGGTACTGGAAGAAATGAAGGGCTACCCGCAGGGGCGCGCAGCCACGGCAGAGTTCTCGCGTGCGGCAGGAGCCGTCATGCGTCGCCGCGTGGCGAACTCTCCCGCTGCCCGCGGCGAAAAACGCTGGCTTGCCGGCTGGCTCAACCGCTGCAATACCTATAAATAAGCCTCGATAACCGCGCAAAAACGCATTACCGATTCACTTTCTGATGCGGCGCAGCTCCATGCGGTGGCAATCGTTACCGTATGAGGCAGGGCTGCAGATAATGAGGTGCTCTGCCCCGCTGCGGAGTTCGGACGGATGTCGGCGGGCAAATTCGCCCGGAGATTGCGCCGCATGCTCCGCTGTTGGCGTACAGAAATAACTCACCGTATCACACACCTCGAGCGTATAGTAATTTCCCGCCAGGTGCGGCAGCAGGGCATACAGCGAACAAGCAACAAGCCAAAGCACAGAAAGCGCGAGGTAGATACGCTTCACCATGCGCCATCCCCTTTCTGCTGTACTTCTGCCAACCACTCACGCAGCACAGCACGGCGGCAGGCATCATTCGCAGCGCAGTCAGTGCGCCACACCAGCGCCGGGCGCACCTTCACGAGTACAAGTGCACCACCTTCGTCGGGGAGCACCCGCCACTCATCTACCGCGTACCTTGTCACAGCGGGCACAATATTCCAGCCCCTCTGCTCAGTGGAGGCCAATCGGTCATTGAGTCTGGCCACATCGTTCACACACAGCGGCCGCGACGGAGTACAGCTGAGCGACTCCCGCTCCACGGTATAAGCCGCAGGCGACAAGCTCAGAATCAGGCACCCCGCGCCCCACACAATAGGCACCGACATCACCCAACAGGCGGTTCTGATAAAACTCTTCATCTCCGATACCCTAGCACTACCCCCCCGCCACAGCAAGCCATTTTTACTCATGTAACACACTTGTAACGCTTAATTCAGCATTGACACCCCATAAAAGCTGCGATAGTATAGCCAACATGAGCACGATAATAAACACCATACTCGGCCTGGCCGGTGCGGGTTTTCTGCTGGTGGTATTCCAGCACGACGAATGGCTGCACCGCGACCACCCCAAGTTCGGGTTGGGGGTGCTGCTGTGTGCAGCGGCGCTGTGTTGCTTTGTCGCGCTGATAATGGTGAGCTGAGGGCTACTCAGCGGCGAGGGATGGTATGGGCAGAGCTTGCGGGGCGCGGGTTATTGCTCTGAATAACAGGTCGGGGTCTGCGCGGAGGTCGGGGCGGCTCATGCCGGTGCGGGGGCCGAGGCGGAGCCGGGCGAACCACTGGGGCAGGCACAGGTACGTATGTCGGCGTGGGCACATAAACAGGATTATCAACCACAACGGTAGTGGAAGTCGGGCGATTGTTGGTGAGCTGAGCCTGCAGGGCAGCATTCTGCTGCTGCAAGTGGGCGATTTGCTCACGGAGTTCCTTCACCTCCTGTTGAGCCTGGCAGGCTGCGCGCAAGACTGACAGTTCGCGTTCAGCTGCGGGGCGAAGCCTTGCCACGTCAGCAGCGTAGCGCTCGGTGTCCGCAGGCAGTTTCAGTCGAGAGGCCTCGCGGTGATTCCAGAGAGCTGCCATATATTCAGCCGCAGGGGCAGTCAGGGTAACAGCCTCACCGCAAAGGGTGAATAACTCGGCCCCGCTCAGATAGCGAGCGTGCTGCCCACTGACCTGCAAAGCAGCCATGCGTGCGGCCTGCGCCTCTGCACGCTGATTTCGGCGCTCTGCCGCAGCCTGTTCGGCAGCAGCACGGCGCTCGGCGACCAGCTCAGGGGTCATGCCAAGCTGCTGCTGCAACTCCGGGCTCAGACGGTCAAAAAGCAGGCTCTGCACGCCGGTGCTGTGGCGCACCAGCACAGAATCCACCGTACTACGTACCACGCTGGCATCTTTCAATACAGTACCGTCACTGAGCACGAAATCCGCAGCAATCGCACTGAGAGCACCAGCCAAGCTCAAAAGAACAATAAGGGGCATTTTCATGGCATGGAGGGGGTGGAGGTCAACAATTCATCCATCTGAGTCCCGCGACTGAAATCTGCGGCGCGGCGCCCTTCGGCATCAGTCGCGGCGGCATCTGCCCCGGCTTTCAGCAGGAACTGCACCACGGGCAGAGAATCCGCCAGCACGGCATGCATGAGCGGCGAGGTGCCGTCCGAGTCCTTCTGGTTGGCATCTGCCCCGGCGCTCAGCAACAGCTCCACAGTTCCGGCGCGCCCCTCTTGCGCAGCCACGCACAGCAGGGTGGTACCACCGGTGGGGGCATTCACAGCCACACCTGCGGCAAGCAGCTGCTGCAGCACGTCCGTGCGACCGTTTTCCGCGGCGCGGCGAGCAGCCACGGCCAGTTGTTCAGGCGGCACCGCTCCGGCCGTCAGCAGATTTTTCACCACACGGGTCTTACCCAGAGAGGCCGCCAGGGAAAAAAACGAATCGCCATGCACATCGACAACAAAGGGGCTTGCCCCCTGCCGACAAGCCTGCTCCAGCGCGGCAAAGGCAGTCTGTTCCTCATCTGCCGGGTCAACAACTGCTCCATGCACTACCCATGCACAACTACCCACCACGAGATACACCGTCGCCC
Organism: Akkermansia sp.; assembly: GCA_045592685.1. Classification (GTDB taxonomy): domain Bacteria; phylum Verrucomicrobiota; class Verrucomicrobiia; order Verrucomicrobiales; family Akkermansiaceae; genus Akkermansia. Next base: position 7,099 of record JAZNVF010000072.1, read on the forward strand.
ATACCGTACTCATAAGCGCACGACGACGCACCAGCAAGCGAGCCAGGCACAGTGAAGCATTGACCACAAAGGCCGTGACACACAACCCCAGTATCCAGCCGTCGAGCAGGCCAACCTCCCCCGGGCAGCTCACCCGACAAGCCAGCAGTACCACAATCACCAACAGCAACAGCGGATTGACATAGTCTCTCATATTGCCCCTACTTATAGCAAAGCCCCCCCGCCCTGTCGAGAAAAAAATCCCAAACAGGCGGGAGGGCAATACGTTCTTTACCGTACCGAAACCCCACGAGAGGGGTTGTGATCCGCTGCGGCAAGAACGGGCGGCACCGCAGGTAATACCGACGTGTCAACCATCTCGCGGATGGGTGCAAGCGCACGTTCCATAACCTCCACCGGATTGAGCTTCGGAGTAACAGACTCGTTATAATTCGCGGCATCTTCCGCGAAAATAGCCTGCAGAAGTCTCGGGGAATAGCCGGATACCAATGCGCAGTTTTCAAGCTCCGAATCCGCGACACCGGTGTTACTTGCGTCGAGATTCCAATACACGATGGCCGGGAACACATAACCAGCGTACTTATAGCGCAGGCGCAGTTCATCCATCAGTGTAATATCGCAATAAGCGCCCTGATTGAACTGCATATCGGAGAGGATAAGCAGGCAGCGCGGCATGCTTTCGGCAGGTTGACCGGCAGCGATAGCCGTCTGCAGCAGCAACTCGAAAACCGAGGCAATATTCGTATCCTCCACGATGTTATAGCGCAACAGGTGCTCCATGCGCTCCACGGGCGACACCTTCCCACGGGGAAGCTCAATGAACTGAGCCCGATTACTGAAGGTGACTACTCGATTGCGGAATGGACCGGAGAGACGCTCTGAGCAGTAGAGGGCAAGCGGATAAGCCACATCTCGCGGCACCAGATGATAACCACAGGTCATGGAACCCGAAGTATCAAGCACCGGCAGGAACGATGCTCCCTCCGGCATGAGATTCGGCAGTTTTTTCCACTGCGCGGAAATAATCTCAGCCAGCTGCTCGGGAGTGAGCGTCCTGCGCCCACGCCGGAAATAATCGCGGAAAACCTCGTGAGGAAACAGAGCCCCAGTGTTGAGCTTCTTCTGCAAGAGACACTCTCTCAATCGCTCACCATCCTCGCGGGCAAAGAGCGCCTTGTAGCGGTTGAAGGCCTGCGAGGGTAGCTTGTCGTACTCCACCTCACTGAGTTTGCCGGCACAGAGCAGCTGCTCGACCGTAGCAGCTACGGCAGCCACACGGCGACGGAAATCACCGTTACTCATTCCGGTACAGGTTCGCACCTCAGCCCAGAGCTTGCAACGGCGCGGCAACCACTTGCACGCAAAGTAATTACCACTCATTACCCCAGCGGCAAAAAGTCTCACGACACTCTCACGCAGCTCGGGAAACTCATCGGCCACCCATACATAGTCCTTGTAACAGCCCAGCTGCCCCAACAGCTCAAGATGAGCCCCGATAGCCTGAGGCGCAAGCTGGTGCACCGTGCGCAGCAATATGCGGCTCACCGCACGTTCACCGGCTCCCAGACGGACCGAGCGAGCCCACAGAGCTATGCAGAAAGCCGTAACCGGATCTGCCTTGTATGCCTCCACAAACATGCCCTGCAACACCTCGGGGGTCTGAAGCGCCATATTGCGCGCTGCCCCCACCTCGGCAAAAAGGTCCAGGCAGGCCTTGCCCGTGCTGCGAAGCTGTGTAGCTCCATTCTCTGTATAGGTAAACGTATTCATAATGATTTTTATGGTTTATTTCTTCTCTCTTATAAAAATACTCCGCCCATGTAAGGGGTTGCCGGAACTTCCGGGCGGTTTTTCCTGTAATAGTGTAGGGATGACTACTTAAATCATTTTGCAGAAAAGTTCAGCGAAAAGCGGGTTGCACCCGTAAAAGGAGTTACCGGAACTTCCGGGTGCATGTTGATTTCAGGCTCTACCATCTGAGCTACAGTGACCATTTGGGTGGGTGTGAGAGGGCCACCGGGTGGAATCGAACCACCGACAATGAATATCACGTTGCTGATTGCAGAAAAGTTCTCTGAGTGTGTCCTCAAAAGGTGTTGCCGGAACTTAAGACACACAATTTGGTTAAGCCGCTGCCCTGTTGAGGGAGTGCGGCAGCCCGAACCGCATACGCGGGACCGGTAAGGCCAAGCTATATGGGTCTGCAGAAAAGTTCATCGGAACTCGTGACTGCACCAGGGTTCAGATGCACTCTGACAAGCGGTTCCGGGAAGAAATTATCACACGCTGTTACTTTGTCAAGCCTTTTTTTGAAAAAAAATGCAAAAAAATATCACTTTTTTCTCATTTTCTCCACATTTTCCGGGATAATCGGGGGGTCACGGATGCAACAAATGCTCAGGCGTGGGCTCTGTCGACATCTCGCAGCAGAAACCGATAGCCCCGGTAGTACGCTGTTCTCCCCAGCCAATGGTAGTATAGAAACGCCCGAGCAGAGTGGCACTGTGGCCGGATTCCATGGCAGTGGTACCACGCATGAGCTGCACCAATACATCACCGAGCGGGGCAAATGGTGTAATATTCAATTTTTTAACCAGTATTTCGGGGACCTCGATTTCCACCTCCGGCAGGCCATAATCCGGCATACCCCGAGTGGCAAGTAAATAGGCACCTTCATCCGTTCGCCCGAGCGCCACACCAACAAAGTTATAGGGCATCAACTCGCCCGGTTCTCCCTTGAATGCGGAACCAATAAAAGACTGGAACTGCACCCCCACCACGCCGGGCATGGTTTCAAACAGAAGCAGAGCCGTCATAGCCCGCTCGGCGACAGCCACAGGGTCATCCCCCTCATTTCCCTGCACGGCCACCTCCACATAGGCAGTGTGGCTCAGAATCTGCTCAATGACAGAGTCTTTGATGGGACTGTCTTCCAAGCGCTCTCGCAGAGCCCGGGGATTCCAGGGTTCGGTATGGGCAGCTATAGACAAACCCGCCGGCATGGACGCTGCAACAGTGGCGACATCGGGCAGCTCACCCTTCACAAATACACGCCCGACGTAGGCCGGTACAGGTACCCGCAGGTTACGCCCCCGCTTACCGCCGGCCTCTGTCAGCAAGCGGCGCAACTCGTCATTCCCCTCGTACCCCACATGCGTCTCGTCGCAGGCGAGATCGAGCGGAGTGTTACCGGCGATGGACATAACATTCGGGTCTGCACCATATTCCTGCAACAAGTAGCGCAGCATAGCGGCAGATTCCGCCGGATTGTAATACCAGCCATACACCACGGCATGCAGCGGGCTCTCACCATCCAGTCCTTCAAGCTGCTCAGGGGTCATCACGTCTCCGCCGAACTCCCGGAGCACGCGAGCGTGCTCAACCGACCCCCGCACGTAGCAATGCATCCACGGCGATTCCGGCTCGGCAGATGGTTTCATGCCGGCTTCGAGCATGGTGCGCAGCATCTCCGGTGACCCATGCTCAACACAAAGCTGCAGCAGAGCATCTTCATCCTCCTCAAGAGTGCGCTGCTGCAGGTGGGCGGCATCACCCAGCTCAAGCAGCACCTTCAGACATTCGAGCTGATTCACGGTCACCGCCAGGGTCAGAAAGGAAGTGAGAGCCTCGAAATCATCCTCTGTCAATACACCTCGGTACTTCTTCACCAACACACGCAGGGTTGCAGCATCCCCCTGCTCTATCGCCTTTACCATCTTGCGCCCCAGCCCCATAAACTTGAACCAATACCAGAGAAAACAAAGCACACAGCCCAACAATACCAGCCCAATCTTCACAAACGGTTTTATCCAGAGAGCGTCTTCCATGGCCGCATTCTATCAGATACGCCATTTCTCGTCAAGTAATAGTTTCTTTTTTTTAACTAAAAAGAAAAAATTACCCCACATACCCAAAAGAAGATGACCAAAGCCCCCGTTCAAATTACGGCAGGCTTCGGTCATCCGAACACAATCAGTTACTATAAATCACTCAATTTCAATAGTGCCTTTTGCCCGACGTTCATCACGCTTGCGAGCTTTCTTCTCCTTGGCCTTGGCACGCTTGGCTTCACGAGCGGCTTTACGTTCCTCCGGGGTGAGCTTGTGCTTCAGATTTCCCCACAGGATAACAAGGGTCGGAGAGAGTTGACCGTAATCGGTCTCAGGGTCGGCCTTATGCACTTTTTTGATGTAGCCTTTGAGCTGATTGGCCTGTATGGCCTCTCGGCGAGACTGGCCAATGAAGAGATTCAGGACCGCCTGACGATCACGAGTGGTGTAGGCTTCATCTTCAAAGATGGCCAGACAATCCTTCTTCATCTGGTCATAATCGGCTTCAAAATCAGGTTTAATGAAGCCGTCAGGTGTATCCAACTGCTTATACATGAACTGCAAAGCATTAAACTTAGCTCGGCGTATACCACCAAGTTTGTCGGTGGGGTCGGCCAGCTCCAACTGCTGGAGATAGTCCCCCGGGGTAGGAATCGGCAGATTGCCAATCTCCACGAGCACCTTGGCTTTTTCGATACCGATCAGGGGTTCCGCCTTGGCCAGAAGTTCCTGCTGCTTGCGCAGAGCATCGAGGTACTTTCGCATGTTCTTCAACCCCTCCGTGCATTCATCGTCGGAACCGAGGTAATCAGCGCCTTGGAAATCAGCGTATTTTTTACCTTCCTTATCGAAGAACATAACTGTGGGACACACACTGAAAGGCGGTCCGGGCATGTTACCGCGAATCCGAGAGGCATCTTCGGCACCCTTGGCATCGTCTCTCTCGTAGAACGGAACAGCCACCATCACAGCGTTACCGGCGGCTTCTTCCGCAGCGGGGGTCTGCCAGAATGTCTTAAGCAGTTGCACACTGCGAGCATTCCAGTCCGGGCCGTAGCAATAGGCTATCACACCATCACTGCCGGCTTTCTCAAGCGCTTCGGCAAATGTTCCCGCACGCTGAGCACCCGAGGCCAACGGCACCAGCAACAGAGCCAGCAGGGCAAGAACTTTACTTGGCTTTCTTGTTATCATAAATCAGAATTGCTTTGAAGTTAATACCTACCAACTGATCTTCACCGGAGTCAATACGGATGAACTTAGCCATGGGGTGACTGCGCTTAATGCAGATGCGGATGTAGGGCTCTTTCGAGCCATCAGGCAAATCGGTGAGTTTCTTCCAGTTCTGGCCGTCAGCCGAAATCTCGATTCCCCAGGTACGATAGGAGCCGCAGCCATTGGTCGGAACGATAACGATGCCGCCGATGCGGGTCTTCTTGGGCAGCTCCACGGTTACTTTCTGGTGCTTACCGAAAGCGGAATATATGTGCCCACCCTTTTCAGTGAGAGCCGCAGCATGATAAATGATACTGCTCTGGTCATCGTTATATTTGCTGAGCGTTACCAGACCGCCCTCCGACACCAGATTACCCCCGGTTGGTTCAAACTTGGGCATTGTTTTACCGGCATCAAGGTAATCCTTGCTCCAGAGGTTAGCCAGTTCGAAGTCACCGATTTCCTCAGCACCACGTATCACACCGCAGCTGATGAGGTCTTTCGAATCGGGATTGGCCTTCACCGCCTCTTCTATCTTGGCCATCAATTTCTTGGAGAAGGGCTTACCCTCCCCATGAGCCTTCTTGATAGCCCAGGCAATCATCTGGCAGAACTCGGGGTGCAGAGCCACGTTATCCACCAGTATATCCATGAATTTTTCTTTATGGATACGGGCCTTCCCGAGAGAGTCGTACTGCATGTCGAGCAGCAGGTGGAACTCCCACTGTGCTTTTTCATTGACATTCAAGTTCTTGAAGTAAGCCTCGAAAGCCGCCAGTTTCTGCTTGGGTGAGCGCAGAGTCTTCAGCATGGAGGGGTAAATACGCTCCAGCAGGAACTTGGAGCACATTTCCGGGTGCTCAGGAGTGATGGAGGTACACACGAACTCGTTGACACCAAGCCATTTGCGGGGGCGCTTACCCAACGAACGAGCAGCAGTATCCATGTAGAAATCCCACACGGGGCGATAGAGGGGTTGCATCTGCACGGCAAGCTCGAAAAGTTTGAGAGCATTCACAGGGTTGCTATGCTGGCCAAGCATAGTTGCCAGGGTGCACACCATCTGAGCATCTCTCGTGAGCTGCCCCTGCTGGTACATGGCCGTCTGCATCTGCAGAGCGCTCCAGGTATACTCACCCCAGGTATTCCAGTGGGGGTGGCGGTCTTCGGAAAGCGAGTTTGCACCGTGCCACTCGCCATTAAAATAAACGGCATACGCGCAGTGACCGGGCTCCCCCATGGTGAACGCAGGCACACCATTGGCGCAGGCTGCCGAGGTGCCGAAGTGCGACAAACCACCGCACACAGCACCGACATCGCGGGTTTCTTTGGCAAAGTTGTCGGGGTAAAGCACGTCAAACGGCTGGTAATACCACTGCGAGAAAATGGAGTCACCATACACGTTGGTGGGCAGGTAGGGCACCTGGAAAGCCATGCCGGTATACGCACTGGCGGGAGCGGCGCAGTTGTCACGCAGCCAGCGCATGGTGGTGGCAGAACCGAAAGGGCTGTTGCCCTTCCAGCCGCAGCAGTAGTGCATGAGCCAGGTCGGCAGCTGGGCAAAGTAACCATTCAGGCGCTCCAGATCGATACTTTCGGCAAAATACAGGTAGCGCTCTCGGGCGGCACGGTAGATATCTGTCTTAGCCTTTCCCTTTTTACCGGGCAGAGTGGGCATGATGTAGCCTAAATCTTTCAGACTATCAAGCTCTTCTTTCGTAAGCTCCTTTTCCTCACCATACCAGCCGTTGCGGGTGAACTCCACCGCAATCACACCGGCCACACGGCGCTTCAGGCCTACCACAGACGGCTTATCGCCGCCATCCACCAGTATTTCCTCATCCATTTTGGGGTCAACCTGGCGGAAATGAGCCAGCATGGAGAGCGCTACCTCGCCCTTGCTCAGCTCACCGTCGTACACGAAATCAGAAACCCACTGCAGGTCATTAAGCAGCGGAGCCAACGATTCACAGGCCGTGCGGTCACGCATCAACTGCGAAAGCACCTCCAAATCGCAACGGTTAAGCAACTCCCACTGAGCCAACATCAGGCGAACCTCCGGATCCGATATAAACTTCTCCACACTATCCTGATCCACCCCTTTCAGGCGCGAGCGCAAACGACCGGCCAGACGGCGCTTGAGAATCTTCGGCTGTTTCCACACAGCGGGACTCATCTTGGCTTTGAAGGCGGGCTCTCGCACCGGCCGCAAGCCGTCATCCTCGCCCTGGCCGGTTCCCTTGCGGCGATACTTGGCTATCTTCTCAGGGGTTACATTCTCACCCTCCACATCGTCATCCTCACCTATAGCCTCTTCTTCACCATCCTGGAAAGAATCCGGGTCTTCGGCATCAGCAAAACGATCCAGACCATCATCAGGCTCTCCGGACCAGTCGAAATCCTCATCATTGCCGGGGTCTTCCTTCGTTTCGGCAACCGTTTCCTCTTTAGGCTTTTCCGTTTTTTGCTCCTTAGGTTTATCCGGTTTAGCGGCAACTTTTTCCCCCTGACTGAGCATCGGCAGAAGAGCCGGTGCTGCCAGGTAGCCACCGGCAAGACCGAGTGCAAGCATAATCAGGTATACGTATCTGGGCTTCATTTCCCCTATTTATTAGCAGAATCAGCTCATCATGTCAAGAAGGATATCAAAAAACACAATGGTTGCAGACCACCTCCATACCGCAGCCGAGAAAGACATTTGACAGAGCCAGCTCCGATGTGGTAAAATGCGCGGCGATGGAGACACTCTACATACTCGACGGCATGGCGCTGATGTACCGCGCCTTCTACGCATTCATCAATGCCCCCATGCGCACCTCGGCCGGATTGAACACCTCGGCTATGTTCGGGTTTACCAATACAGTGCTCTCACTAATTGAGAAAGAGTCGCCCACTCACATCGTTGCCTGCCTGGATCCCTCCGGGCCCACTTTCCGCCACGAGCAGTACCCGGAATACAAAGCCAATCGTCAGGCTATGCCGCAGGAGTTACGTGACTCCATCCCCTGGATTATTGAGATACTGAATGCCATGCGAATACCCGTGGTACGGGTGCCGGGGTTCGAGGCAGATGACCTCATCGGCACCTTTACCCGCCTGGCAGATGAGCGCGGGGATATGCACGCTTACATGGTATCACTCGATAAAGACCTGGGCCAGCTGCTCTCCCCCACCTGCTCCTTCCACAAACCCGGCAAGAAAGGCGCTGATTTTGAGGTGATAAATCAAGCGGACTTCCTGGCCGAATGGGGAATCAGTGAACCGAAACAAATCATTGATATACTGGCACTCATGGGTGATGCCAGCGACAACATCCCCGGCGTGCCGGGTGTGGGTGCCGTGACCGCCCGCAAGCTCGTAGCCCAGTTCGGCAGCGTGCAGAACATGCTCGAACACACGGCCGACATCAAGGGTAAACTTCGCGAGAAAATAGAATCAAACGCCGCCAATGCCCGCCTGTCGTACGAACTCGCCACCATCCGGCGGGATGCACCCCTGCCCATCTCCATAACAGACTGCGCACGAGTAGGCTATGACATACCCGCACTGCGCGCCATCTTTGCGCAGCTCGAGTTCCGGGGGCTCGATAAGCGCATCGGAGCCGCCGCGCCGGATGACTTGTTCGCCGCTGCCGCCACACCCTCTGCTCCCGCCGCAGCAGAGGGGCCACAACAGCTCGACCTCTTTGCCGCCACACCTGAGTTGGCAGATATCAACAACACCCCGCACACCTATAAACTCATTCGCACCGCCGAAGAACAAACCGCTCTGGCAACAGAACTGACAGCAGCACCCCGATGGGCGTTCGACACCGAAACCACAGGGCTCGACCCACTGCAAGACCGCATGCTGGGCATGTCGTTCTGCATCAAGCCCGGCGTAGCTTATTACGTGCCGGTGGATGACGGTCGCTGCCCGGCAGCTTTCCTGGCGGCCTTTGCCGGTGGAGCCGAAAAAGTGGGGCTGAACCTGAAGTTCGATTTGCAGGTACTGCACACAGCCGGAGCAGAAGTTGCCGGGCCTTTCTTCGATGCCATGCTTGCTCACGCCGCACTCTACCCGGAACTGCGGCACAACATGGATGACATGGCAGAGGCTCTGCTGAACTACCGAACCGTGCGCCTGAGCGATATCGCCGGCAAGGACTGCAACACCGCCGCCGTACCCGTGGAACAGATGGCTGACTACGCCGCCGAAGATGCCGATGTCACCCTGCGCCTGGCCGATGTACTGGCCCCGCAGCTGGAAAGCGCCGGGCAAATGGCACTGATGCGCGATATCGAGTTCCCGCTGGTGCCGGTTCTGGCAGCCATTGAACAGGAAGGCATGCGGGTGGAGCCGGAGCAATTGCTGGCGGCCTCTGGCGAGTTGGGTGAGCAGATTACCGCCATTTCAACCCGCATCGATGAAGTCGTGGGGCGCCCCATCAACCTGAACTCCCCCCCCCAGCTGGGTGACTTGCTCTTCGGGGAGCTGAAGCTGCTGGCCAAGCCGAAAAAGACCAAGACCGGGCAATTCGTTACCGATGAGGAAACGCTGCGAAAGCTCGCCCCGGCCTACCCGCTGGTGCGGGATATACTCGAATACCGCGAGCTCAGCAAGCTCAAGGGTACCTATCTGGACGCCCTCCCCCGCTACATTTCCCCGGTCGACGGGCGCATTCACTCCTCGCTGCAGCAGATGGTGACAGCCACCGGTCGCCTGGCCAGCCAGAACCCAAACCTTCAGAACATCCCCGTGCGCTCCGACGCCGGCAAACTCATTCGCAGGGCCTTTATCGCCCGCAGCGAGGAATACAGCATCCTCTCCGCCGACTACTCACAGGTCGAGCTGCGACTCATGGCAGCCCTTTCAGCAGACCCCGCCATGATAGCCGCCTTCACCGAGGGGCGCGACATTCACGCCGAAACAGCTGCACGCATATACGGTGTAGAGCGTGAAGACGTTACACCCAACATGCGCCGCGCAGCCAAAACGGTAAACTTCGGCATCATTTATGGTATATCAGCCTTCGGACTTTCGCAGCGCCTGGACTGCCCTCGCGGAGAAGCGGCCGCCCTCATCGAGAGCTACTTCACCCAGTTCCCCCGCGTGAAATCCTGTATGGATTCCCTCATCGCCACTGCCCGTGAGAAAGGTTACGCCGAAACCCTGTGCGGTCGACGCCGCCGCTTGCCCGACCTGGGCAGCAGCAACTTTAACCTGCGCGCCGCAGCAGAGAGAAACGCCATCAACACCCCCATTCAGGGCAGCGCAGCCGATATGATAAAAATCGCCATGGTGCGCGTACACAATCTGCTGCGCGGTCGCAAGTCACGGCTCATCATGCAGATTCACGACGAACTGCTCTTCGACCTTCACCGCGATGAGCTCGACCTCATCCCCCAAATCCTCGCCACCATGCAAGCCGCTCTACCCCTGCCCCACGGCGTGCCACTTGAGGTGGAAGCCAACCACGCCCCTAACTGGCTGGAAGCGCATTGATAACAGATGAACAAACCTTTACACCTTAACATTTAAACTGTCCATGACAACATTAGTAGGCTTAGGTTACGATATTCACCGCTTTTCGGAAGAGCCGCGCGCACTGTGGCTCGGCGGCGTGAAAGTACACGAAACAAAGGGGCTCGCCGGCCACAGTGATGCCGATGTGCTCTGCCATGCGCTGGCAGATGCCATTCTGGGTGCCATCGGTGAGCCGGACATCGGCTACTGGTTCCCCCCGGGTGATGACAGTTGCCTGAACATCTGCTCGTTGCGTATCGTAGAGAAGGCAGTGGAACTGTTGCAGGCTCAGGGTGGCCGCGTGGTGAATGTCGATTGCGCCCTCATTGCAGAAGCCCCTAAAATCATGCCCTTCGTAGCGCAGATGAAAGAGACACTCGCTCCCATACTTGGGGTGGCTCCGCGCCGCGTGGGGGTGAAGGCCACCACCAATGAAAAACTCGGCGCTCTCGGACGCCGAGAAGGAATGGCAGCCTTTGCCACCGTAGCCGTGCAAGTACCGGAGTAAAAAACATGAACTCAAACCTGGAGCTGGCGGCATTCGCCGCAGTGAAAAATCTGGAGGCCGCCGGGCTCTCCCTCGCTACAGCCGAAAGCTGCACAGGCGGGCTGATTGCAGCGGCTATCACCGGGGTGCCGGGAGCCTCTGCCGTATTCCGCTACGGCTGGGTAACTTATTGCAACGAGGCAAAGGAACGTGAACTCGGCGTGCCGCCCGCCGTCATCGACGAAAACGGCGTGGTAAGTGAACCCGTGGTAGCCGCTATGGCTGCCGGCGCCATGCGACAGGCCGGGGCAGATATTGCCGTGGCTGTATCCGGTAATGCCGGGCCGACCGCAGCCGAGGGCGAACCGCCTGTCGGAACCGTCTGCATTGCCATCACCCGCCGGGGTGCCGCCCGCCCGGTCCACACCGAAACCGTCTTCCTGCCCGGCGTGCCCCGCAACGAGCTGCGCTCATATATCGCAGCAAAAGTGCTCAGCCTGGTTGCCGGAGCTACTCGTTGAAAGGACCGCCATACAGTAAGCAAAGCCTGACCTGAGCAAAAATCATCAATATAAGCTCACGCCGGTTTTCCCTTACTTCGGCTCCCGGTTTTCAGCCAGCGAACCACCGCTGGGGAATAAGGGGGAGAAATCACCGCGATGCCCGGGCAAAGCATGCAACGTGTCGAGCAACCATTGACCAAACACCTGACCGCAGCGTTCACATTCATCCAGGAACGTATAAATCACCGCAGACAGCTCACCTTCCCCGGGAGCAGCAATAAACAGAGCATCGCGTGTCACGGGCGGCTGCTCCAGCACTTCGCCCAACTCAGGCATGTGAACAGAGAGCTCCTCGCGCCAGCGATAGTGCACCTGCCCAGTCGCGACTGAACGCGTGGCACACATGTAGCCAATCGGGCGCTTACCACGGATGTCGCTCGTCGGAGCCTCATATACCTGGAGCGACCCCAGCTCCTGCAGCTGCGAATAAAATGCCTCATAGAGCGGTAACAGGGCTTTCACCACCGCCTGCAACCAGTCGGCCAGTGTAGCCTCATCCACTCCAACCAACCCGAAATCCGAAAAAAACTTCAGCTGGCGATACAGCGGCAGACGCGTATAAAACTTGTTGCACACCGCATGCACCAGCAAACTGTCACCTACGGCCGAATTCCCCAACGTGCATTCCGGCAGTCGGCACGTCACATAATATGCATCCTCCGCAGCATCGCGTCGCAGAAAACGCGGGTGCTGACAACGCGTCAAGATAAAGTGAGCCCCATCGAACTCCAGCCGCTCGCTTACATCCTGTATTTCATCTGTTGCCAGCTCGTCGTAATCCAGCATCTTTTTCTGTACCTCCGTCGGCACCAATTTGCAGGCACGGCGAATTCCGCTGATGAGTTTCAACCTCTCATCCAGACGGCAGGGCTCACCACGCAACTGACCGCGCCGACTTTGTTTCACCGTACGGGTACGGCGATACATACGCTCGGTTGCAGCCGCAGCCAACGCCTCCTCGCGGGCAAGCTGCAGCGCCGCCACTTCACTCTCAGTGAAGGGAAGTATCATCTGCTCCTGTTCGCTCGCTTGCACCCGCATACCCTACTACCAAATCAAGCATTTGTCAAGTCACAACTGCTCCCGGGTCAGGGCAAACGCATTGGAGTAGTGTCATGCAAAACAGGTCATACAAAAACAGCCTTAAGCACCTCTAACGCAAAATCTTCCTGCAAGGCAGCCTTAAATTTCATTGACCGGTAGGACAACTTCGTTGGGTGCGTATCCT
>JAZNVF010000073.1:0-9566 GCA_045592685.1 Akkermansia sp.
GGCTCCGGCATGAGCATCAGCCTGAATGGCACGACCATCGTTATCTCCATTTCCGTAGGCTAACCCCATTTTTACCATGAAAATCGACCTCAACAAGAACACGCGCTGCATCTCCATGTCACCTTGGAGACAATGCTTCATGCGCCGCATTTTCCACGAGCGAGGGCTGACCATGCCCCCGGTCACTTATCCCATCATCCCGGAGAAACCGACCCGGCCACGCGAGCCCAAGGCTTATTCGAGCCTGGCTCTCACCTTTATCCGCCTGATTCTGGAAGCAGAAAAAGACGGCTTGCCGTATCTGATTATCTACGAGGACGATGCCTATCCCTGTGCTGACCCTCAAGGGAAGCTCGACAAGCTCCTCGCAGAGAATCCTCTCCCGGACGATTGCGGACTGCTGTGTCTGGGGGATTGCAACGGTGTGAGCCGTTTCCGTGGTCGCCACACCATCCTGATGGACGAATGCCAGAATCCCTACACCCCGCTTGTCCCCAATCACGCAGAGAACAAGGGGAGCCATGCCTTTGTGGTATTCCGTCCGGCCATGATTCCCTTTGTTCAGGCCATCGCCAGTTTTGGTGTGACCGATATGTCTTTCTCCCGCATCAAGAATCATTGCGACCTCCGGGCGTACGGTATCTTCTTCGACCCGCTTTTCTCACAGCATCGATTCAATGGAGGCAATGACCCGGAGCCCGCTCACCGATACGCCGAATACTACGTGCACCATAAGAAGGAGTTGGATAAGCGATTCCCGCGCCCCACGCAACAGACCAAACTTCTGGCAAAGCCCGCTTCCCGTTTCTGGCTCTTTGCCAACAATCCGAAAGTGGATGCAGAGGAGCTGGGGATTTCCCCGGATGATGTGCTGGTATTCCTCAACCGCGCAAAGCCTTACGAAACTCTCAAGCATCAGCCGAACAGAAAAATCCTCATCATGCGCCGGAATGCCCGGGAGAAGAACTGGTTTATCCCCTACGGCAAGGAAAGAGAAATATTCTCGCTGTTCGAGGACGTTCTCCTCCTGAGTGACAAGGCTCTGGCCAAGGAGCGTAAGTGGTTCGCCGGATACAAGACTGCCACCAACAACGCCTCTCCTACTACTGGCTGGATTGCCTACCACTTACTCCGGGAGGACTACCCGGATGCTGAGGTGGTGCTGGTCAACTTCAAGCCGGATGGTAACAACGGCTCCTACAAGTGGCACAAGCACGATTGGCAATATGAAGCCGAGTATTACCGCAAGCACGAGGTGCCTATCAGGGTGCTGTTTTGACATCATTCCTCTGATATGGACATCTTTATCAATACAGACAAGAGCCCGGCTCAGTTGCAGGCCAAATCTACAGGCTCCCCGCTTAGCTCTTTCAAGGTGAAACGCGGAGCCGTGGTTCCGCTGAGTGTCACGATTCTGGGCAGTTCCTCAGCTTCCGGGCTTCGTATGGGCATTAAGGCTAAGGGCAACTACGAGGGAGATCTACTCATTCTCGCAGAAGCCGAATCCGGCACGCAGACGGAACAGGGTACCCGCTTTGATTTGAAGCTGGTTGCTTCCTCCCTTGCGCTAAATGACGCGCTCGATGTAGGCGAGGGCTCTGCCACTCCCCCGGCCACGCTTGCCTCCATGACCGAGTTCGCTTGGATGGAGGACGGCGAGCCCCGTCTTTCTGATACGCTCCAGACGACTATCATCAACGATATTATCCGGCTGGCCACGGATGCGCCGGAGGCCGTTACCGGGGAATATCCCGCGCCGGATTTGGTGGCTACCAAATCTTGGGTGAACAGTAAACAAGCTTCCGTTGATACCTCTGGATTCGTGATGCTGGGTACGGATGAAACTATCTCCGGTAAGAATGCTCGCCCGGTAGGCAAAACTGAATCCGGAGGCATGGCTGTCGATGTATCGGGACTTTCTGCATACGATATAGCCAAGGATAACGGCTTTGTCGGCACCGAAGAAGCATGGCTTGCTTCTCTCAAAGGCGAGCGCGGCGCCAAGGGGGAACAGGGCGAGAGTGGAGCTTCTGCCTACGAGCTGTGGCTGGAAGAAGGTAACACTGGGGAGAAAACAGATTTCTTTGCTGATTTGGGAACGTCTGCTTTGACGACCCAATATGAATCGCCTCCCGGAACTGCTACTGACAATGCCAATGTGTACGGCTTCGGTATGGTAGTGAAGCACCGGGGGCAAGTGCTTGCGCTTTCTACGCAATGCCGTTCAGGTGGCACAGCTACCCCAGCAAACACGGATATTCTGGCAAAGGTCTGGCTGAAGGACAGCAGCGGGAACAAGACTCTCCTTGCAACCAGTACGAACTATCAGCGGCACGATGTAGGGGCGACCATGCGCTGGGAGTTTGAGCCCTTTGAGGTAGAAAACGGGGATATGTTGCTGGTCACGTTCCATACCAGCGACTACGCTGATGGAACTCAATATGCAGCAGGTCGTCAATGTTGCTTTGCAGTTACCTCAACCTCAGAAGCTGAAACCGGGTGCATTGGAGGAAACGGGCAATGGCAATATACCAACATCATTCCGCTGTATACGTGGGAGATTCAGGTGCGCCATGCCTATGACTTCATCTCGCACCTGACAGCGGATGAACATGCAGGCCTTCTTCAGCTTCTCGCCAACAAGGATGCCTTGCTGGCTCTTATCAACCACTAACCCCCGGAATGACTATGTGCGAAAAGAAACCAAACGAACCGTGGCTGGCTTTCTTCTGTCGCTACATCGTGGAGCAACCCCGCGCTGTGCTGGCAGTCATCGGCTTAGCCGCCGCCATTGTGCTGTATTGTGACCTCCGCTACTTCATTGCCGAACAAGCCCGGGCTCAGGAGAAGACCATACGCGTACTCTCCGAGATGTCCGTACGCTTGCAGACGATTGAGCACCGGATGGAGGTTTACCACAAGCAGCCACCTCCGGCTCCGCCCCGGTAAGCTCACGCAAGCGGACGCCAAAACGACACCTTGCCGGGTAGGAAGGGCATTCCCGGGAGCAACGGCTCCTCAACGGACGCATCCTCCTCTTGGCAAGGTGTTTTTGTGCCTTGCCGGAGCCGATTCTAAACAACCAACAGGAAAGCCTTTGCTTGCGTTGAACGAACGGAAGAAGTATTTGCTATTAACGAGTTATGACTAAAGCTTGCCGCCACGATACTCCCTCTACGTCAACCGCACCCCGGAGGGAGGCGAACGCTAAGCTAATCACATTTGCAATGCTCTAAGAATAAGCCGTTTGAGGTTCGTTTGAACAAAGCAAGGTAGATGTATACTACCGCGTTTAGCGGAGGCGTGCAGAGGCGTTTGGGGTGTTTAAGCCTCCGGGATTGCATTTAACGGCCTGATTTCACCCCGGAAGGGTATTGACGGGCGAGCGTGTAACACGCTAAGCCATAGGCAAAAATGAAACAAGCGGCAGATTCACGAAAAATCTGCCGCCTGTCTGTAGAAGTGGAGCATAGGGGATTCGAACCCCTGACCTGTTGCGTGCGATGCAACCGCTCTACCAACTGAGCTAATGCCCCGCAAGTGGTTGCGGGGAGATTATACACGGGGCAGGGCGGGTATGCAAGTATAATGTGTGCGCGGTGACAGAAAAAATGGTGATTTTGTGCGGGGGCGGGGAGGTTTTGGCTTGTGTTCCGGGGGGAATATTCTATAATGTCGGCATGTCTGTGAAAGAAAAGGAAGTGCCGTCGTCGTTTCAGCGTGGTGTGTGTTGGCTGGCGTTGAGCAGTTTGTGTCTGGTGTTCATGGTGGCGCTGTTGTTTGGTGTGGTGTATGGGGTGGGGTGGTTGTTTGTGACTCTTGAGCCGGTGTTGCTGCCGGTGGTGATTGCGGCGATTCTGGCGTACCTGCTCAGTCCGTGTGTGAAGTGGGTGCAGCGTGTGGTGAAGCGGCGTGTGCCGGCGGTGTTGATTGTGTTGTTGCTTTCGGCGCTGGCGCTGGGTGGTCTGGCGATGACGATTGTGCCGCCGCTGGTTCGGCAGACGAATGCCCTGGTGAATAATCGCCACCAGATTCTGGAGCGCTCAGTGGCGGCCGGGCAAGATTTGCTGCGCGATAATAGTATGGTGCGCAGCGCGGTGGATTCTCTCTATGAGCGCACGCTCTCTGAGGCCGCAGAGAAGCCGGTTACTGCTGCTCCGGGCGCTGCGTCCGAGCCTGCTCCGGCGCCTGTGGATGTGGCAGCGTATGAGCGCAAGGTGCTGGCTATTATTGATTATAATTCGGACTACCTGGTGGAGAAGGGGCTGGCTTGGCTTACGGCGGGTACGCGGGCGATTTATGGTGCGTCTGCCTTCCTAATCGGTGTGGTGATGGTTCCGGTGTTTCTGTTTTATTTCCTGATTGAGAGCGAGGCGATTAAGAAGAACTGGGCGCAGGTGTTGCCGCTGCGTGCCTCTCAGTTCAAGGATGAGGTGGTGGCTACGCTGCAGGAGATTAATGAGAATATTGTGGCGTTCGTACGTGGGCAGATGCTGGTGAGCCTGATAGATGGTGTGTTGCTGGGGATTGTGCTTTCTATCATGGGGCTGCCGTATGCCATCACGATTGCGGCGGCGGCGGCGCTGCTGGGGATTATTCCCTATATCGGTATGATTTCCACCAGTATTCCGGCGCTGCTGATTGCCTGGTTCACCTGGCAGGATGTCACCATGGTGGTGGGTGTGGCGGCTACGTTCCTGTGTGTGAGCCAGTTCGATGGCTGGGTACTGCAGCCCAAGGTGGTGGGGAATTCGGTGAAGATGCACGATATGACGGTGATGTTCTCGGTGCTGTTCTGGAGTATGGTGTTCGGCGGGGTGATTGGTGCTCTGTTGGCGGTGCCGCTCACGGCTTCTATCAAGGTGCTCTTCAGCCGCTATGTCTGGAATTCCTGGCGCGCTGAGCATGCCGACATGGCTTCTGTGCCGATTCGTGACCCGCATGAGTGATTTTTTTAAGAAAAATGTAATTTTTTTCTTGATTTCTAAGAAAAATTAAGTATTCTATGAAGTGTAAGCAAGCTCATGGTGAGCGTGTTTGCAAGCAACCAAAAAAAACAATCTCGCATAGATATGAAGACCATCGCCATCCTCGCCATCGCAGCCGCCGCTCTGGTGTCCTGCCAGCAGCAGCAGCAGCAGCAGACTCCTCCTCCTCCTCCCGCTGATCCGATTCCCACTCCGGTTCCCGGCAAGTAAAGCGAAGGAGTTCGCGACAAATGATTTCGACCCGACCGGTCTGTGTGGCCAGTCGGGTCAAATCTTTTTTGAGTTTTGGAGGGGTGGGGGAGGTGTTTTGTTGAGAATTGAAAGGTTGTTGTCAGTAGTCGAAGTTGTTGAGCATTGCTTCGCTGATATAGGGGACTGTTTCGGTGGTAATTGGGGCGAAGTCCGGGGGGAGGTTGTCTTCTGTAATCAGGTGGTAGGGGGGCAGTGGTATGGTATGGGGGGCGGTGGCTCTGAGGTTGGCCGAGGGTATGGTTATGATGGTGGATGCAGCGTTTTGCGCAGCGGCTGCGGCCCAGGTCGCTTGTAAGGGGGTTTTGTATGCGGCATGTGTGGGAGTGAGCGCCGGCGGGCTGAGCAGGGCGATGTCGATTTTCAGGCTTTTGAGCAGTTCGGCCGGGGCCGGGTGGGAGAACAGGCCTGTCTGTTTGTCGAGTGTGCCGCCGGTGCAGATGACGCTGTGTGGTATGGCTGCCGGGGCTAGTGCGCTGACCAGGCGTGGTGCTGCGGTAATGAAGGTGGAGGGGGTGTCTGGCAGTTGTGTGGCGAGTACTCGTGCGAAGGGTGTGGCATCTGTGTAGATTCGTGTGCCGGGGTGTATGTGGGCGGCTACTAGTTTGGCTAATTGTATGTCGAGTCTTGGGTTGTCGCTGCCTGCAGGGGCTGTTGGCAGGCTGTAGCGTGCTCCGCCGTGGGTGCGTTGCAGCAGGCCGCGTGCCTGCATGTCTACGAGGTCCGTGCGTATGGTTTCATCTGTCACGCCGAGTTCTCGTGCCAGGGCTGAGGTTCGTATGGTGCCGCGCTGTTCGAGGAGGCGCAGGATGTATTGTCGGCGTTCGTGTGAGAGGTACATGGGTGGGCGGGTGTTGGTGTGTGGGGGGGGCTGGTCTGCGGGGTTAGCCCGGGATGGTGGTGATGAACAGGCGCATGTTGCGCATGAGGCTTTCTGCCGCAAGTTGTAGTTTTTGCCGACAGCTTTCCGGCAGTTTTTCGGCGAGGTCAGAAATTTTGCTGAGTCGGGTGCAGAGCAGCTCCATACGGCGGGTTGCAAAGGGGGCAGGGTACTCGCGTTGGCCGGTCAGTAGTATGGTGGCCAGGGTGTGGGTGACCAGTGTGGCGTATACCTGCAGGAATGCGGCTCCGTGGGGTGAGGTTTCGAGCTCGGGATTGCTGCGGTGTATCAGTTGTTCTTGTACGACGGCTGTCATGGCTGCCAGCTCAGTGAAGAGTGGGTGGTGCATGGCGCGCTGCATGTCTTTTTCGTAGGGCGCCATGAAGTCGGTTACCTCCCAGTCGTGGTCGGTCACACTGTTGTCGGGTGGCATGTTCGCTTCCTCCTCTGTGGCTAATCTGCCCAGAAAATCGGTGCGATCCATGACGAATGCGGCAGAGATATAGCCGCCCGGGATGGGGGCGAACTTTTCTTTGATGGTGGGGTAAATGGCCATGCAGGCCTCGGCCCGGTTGAGGCGATAGTCCCAATCGCAGGCGGGTATTTCTGTATTCAGTCCGTGGAGGGCGGGGCCTTTGTAGCGCTTGACATTGGTGCGTACGTGTGAACGAAGGGCTTCGAGGTTGAGTATGGCCTGAAGATTGTCACCTTCCCAGGTGGGATTCCACTGGGGAAGGCTGATGTCGAATTTCACGGCATTGAATTCGAGCAGCACGCGTGTGGAGACATCTACAAAAAACTCTATATAGAGGCAGTTGCCGATTCCGTGGCGGTTGTCTTTTTCGACTACGCGGCGGGAGAAGGTGATATCGCCCGTGGTGATGCGGTCTGCCGTACCGGCACAGTGACGTATTTCCTCGATGAGCGGGGGCATGGCCGCGGGCGGGCTGCCGGCTGCGGTGTTGGTGAATTCCACCCTGCAGCCGGCAATGTCGCGCCGACAGTTGCCACGCATGCGCAGGTGCAGGGGCTCGGCCCCGTCGTTGCACCACAGGCGCAGGTCGATGAGGTCTTGCAGCGTGTTGTCGATGACGCCGCGCGCTATCAGTGGTGTGAGGGTTGCCAGCATGCAGGGGTGTTTTTTTGAGGGGGGGAGCAGTTTGTCAGCTCAGTGCGGGGGCGGGCAGTGTGGCTGCCAGTGTGGCCACGGCTTCGGGGGCGTTCATGAGCTCCACTACGGCATCCCACCGCCCCTGCATGAGTGCTTCTCGCGGTTCGGCGGGCATGGTGACGGGCAGGGTGGCTGCGGGGCAGCTCAGGGTCATGGTGGCCAGGTCGAGCACCCATTCGGTTTCGGGGTGTTCGGTGGTGATTTGCAGGGCGGTCTGCAGGTCGGCGTGAGTGGCACAGACGCAGGGCATGCCGATGCCGGAGCTGTTGCCGAAGAAGATTTCCGCGAAGCTCTCAGCCACTACGGCGCGCACGCCGCTGCGCTTGATGGCTTGCGGGGCGTGCTCGCGGGAGGAGCCGCAGCCGAAGTTTTCGCCACCGAGTATGATAGTAGCTCCGGCGTGTTGAGGTGCGTCGATGGGGTGACCTTTGCTGCTGCCGTCGGCGTTGAATCGCTCGTCATAGAACATGGTGCCGGCCAGTTCATCGAAGGTCACGCATTTGAGGAAACGTGCGGGGATGATGCGGTCGGTGTCCATATCGGCACCGGGCACGGGGACGGCCTTGCCGGTGATGGTGATGATTTTGTTGAGGGGCATGAGTGAAAGAGGTTAATGGTTAGTGAATGTCGAATACCTCGCGCGGGTCTGCCACGGTGCCGGTAACGGCAGCGGCAGCGGCCATGAGGGGGCTCATCAGCAGGGTACGGCCTGTGGGGCTACCCTGGCGTCCCTTGAAGTTGCGGTTGCTGGTGCTGGCGCATATCTGGTCGCCTTGCAGCTTGTCGGGGTTCATGGCCAGGCACATGGAGCAGCCGGCCAGGCGCCATTCAAAACCGGCAGAGCGGAAGATATCGGCTATACCTTCGGCCTCACACTGGCGGGCGGTCTCCTGAGAGCCGGGGACAGCCAGGGCTTTCACTCCCTCTGCTATCTTGCGGCCCTTCAGCAGCGGAGCCACGGCGCGGAAGTCGGAAATGCGGCCATTTGTGCAGGAGCCGATGAATACTACGTTGATGGGCATGCCTTTGAGCGGCTGGCCGGGCTGCAGTTTCATGTACTCCAGTGCAGTCAGTCGGGCCTTGCGGGTTTCTGAGTCGGGGGCGTCATCCGGGGAGGGCACGCAGCCGTTGATGCCGATGCTCATGTCCGGCGAGATACCCCAGGTTACGGTGGGCTCGATGTCTTCGGCGTTGAAAATCACCACGTCATCATACTCGGCGTCGGCATCGCTGGCGAAGCTCTTCCAGCGCTCTACGGCGGCATCCCACGCGGCGCCCTTGGGGGCGTAGGGGCGCCCCTTCAGGTAGGCTAAGGTCTTCTCGTCGGGGTTCACATAGCCGCAGCGGGCGGCGCCTTCGATAGCGAGGTTGCAGAGGGTCAGTCGGCCGTCCATTTCCATGTTTTCGATGGCGGAGCCGCCGAATTCGTAGGCGTAGCCCAGGCCACCGTCAGCACCGAGCCGGCCGATGATGTAGAGAGCCACGTCTTTGGCGGTTACGCCGGGGCGCAGGGTGCCCTCTACCCGCACGTTGCGCACTTTCAGCGGCAGCATGGCGAGGGTTTGGGTGGCGAGCACGTCGCGCACCTGAGTGGTGCCGATACCCATGGCAATGGAGCCCACTGCACCGTGGGTGGCGGTGTGGGAGTCACCGCAAACAATGGTCATGCCCGGCTGGGTAATACCCAGCTCCGGCCCGATGGAGTGCACGATGCCCTGGTTGCCCGTTGGAAGGTCAAAGAGGCGTATGCCTGCTGCTGCGCAGTTGCTGCGCAGGGCGTTGAGCATGGTTTGGGCGCGAGGGTCGGCAAAGGGTTCGGCCTGGTCATCTGTCGGGATGATGTGGTCTACTGTTGCAAAGGTGCGCTCCGGGTGCAGTACCGGCAGGTTCAGCTCTCTGAGCATGGCAAAAGCCTGCGGCGAGGTCACCTCGTGCACGTAGTGTGTGGCAATAAAGAGCTGCGTGCGGCCATCCGGCAGAGTGCCTGCCGTATGGGCGTCCCATACTTTCCTGTATAATGTCTTACCCATGGTGTGTGAACCACAGTCTACCACCGCGCGCGCGAGGCGTCAAGATGGCATGCCTGAGAATGACACGGGAAGGTGTTGATTCGTGCGGTGTGTGGTGATGGGGGTACAATTAAGTAGGGGGACTTTCGTCCCCCTCTCACACCACCGTACGTGCCATTTATGGCATACGGCGGTTTCCAATCAGCGTTTGAGGAGTTGATAAAACGAGATATATCCCTCTGCTCGCAGCCATGCGTTATCCATGCAGA
>JAZNVF010000074.1:0-13012 GCA_045592685.1 Akkermansia sp.
TTTTTATTTCATCGCTTCCACAAGGGGGAAGGACTCATTGTCGTCCTTCCCCCTATCCCCCCATCCTGCTAGGGCAGTTTGGGCTCCTATGGAGACTTTTTGGGCGGGCTTTCGGTGTCGCATTTGATTTTACAACTTGCATTATCCCCATAGCACGGGAAATCAGTTTGACAATCGGGGTTCGCTCTGGCATAATGCGGGGCGTATATGGCAGAGCTAAGCAGTTATGTGTTTTTCGGCAGCGACGAAGGGGCAGCGGGCAGCGCTGCAGCCAAGTGCGCGGCAGAGCTCTCCGCCGGTGGTGATGGCTGGGGGGATGAGACGATAGACGGGGCTGCTGCCACGGCAGACGAGGCTGTTGAGCTGATTCGTCGGGCTATTTCCGGGCTGCAGATGATGAACATGTTCGGCGGGCGAAAGGTGATATGGCTCAAAGGGGTGAACTTTCTGGCCGATACGCCGTCCGGCGCCCGCAGTGAAGCTGTGCAGGAGGCTATGGAGGACTTGCTGACCGTGCTGGGCAGTATGCCGCCGGAAACCTTTTTCGTGCTCAGCAGCGCCGAGATGGATAAACGCCGCGCGTTCTTCAAGAAGCTCGGCAATGTGGCGCAAGTCAAGGAATTCAGTAAAATAGATATTTCCAAACCCGGCTGGGAAAGTGAGGTGGCAGCACTCACCGTGCGTACAGCCAAGCCATTGGGGCTGACGTTTGATAATGATGCACTAGACCTCTTTGTACACCGTGTGAATGAGAGCACACGCCAGATTACCAATGAACTGGCCAAGATAGATGTATACCTGGGGCCGGAGCGCCGCCGAGTGAGTGTGCATGATGTTGATTTGATGGTTGCGGTCTCTCGCAACGGGGTGATATTCGAGATTTCCCGCGCTATTGAGCAAAGCGATTGTCGCCTGGCCGTGCGGCTCATCAATGAGCAGCTCGAGCATGGCGAAGCCGCAGTCACAATCATGCGTGCCGCTATCGTACCCACTGTGCGCAACCGTTTCTGCGCCCGACTGCTGATGGATTCTTTCGGTATCGATACCTCGAATTACCGCGCATTTGAATCTGCACTGGGAAAGTTGCTGCCCTCAGACCGCAAGATGCTCCCACTCAAAAAAGATGGCACGCCGAATGCATATTCCCTGTTCAATGCTGCGCGCACCTGTGGCAAACTGACGCTCAGAAAGGCTCGCCGCGACCTGCAGGCCTGTGCTACGGCTGACCGCCAGTTGGTTTCCACTCAGTTGGATGACCGGGATATCCTCCACAAGCTCGTTGTGACCCTTACTGCCTGAAATCAGGTAAATTGATAAGCCCCACTTTTCTGTGGGGCTATCGGTAACAACTTTATTTTTTCTTCGTGTAGTAGCGCACGTAGTCTATTTCGAATTTGACGGGGTAATCTTTCGGGTCGGCTTTTTCGGGCCAGGTACCATTGCCGCCGATGGCAGTGTTTATGATGATGTAGCATGGTGTGAGCAGAGGGTTGTCACCGTTGGGGTAGTTCGCATCACTGATGTTTACGCGCCCGGTCTCCTCGCCGTCGATGAGTATGCGCATGGTTTCATTATCCCACTCCAGCACATAGGTGTGGAACTTCTTGCTGTAATCCTGAAAATTGCGAGTGCGGATAACCTTGTGCTCCTGATTTCCGCCGTTTTTCCCCCAGCGGAAGATGGAGTAGCAGGTCTCGGGCTCCTGGGAGATGTGTTCAAGTATATCGATTTCTCCATTGGCCGGCCAGCCGTATTTGTTCACATGCATGGTCCAGATGGCGGGCCATACCCCCTTTCCTTTCGGTATGCGAGCCCGGAATTCGAGCCGCCCCGGGGCTTCGAAGTGCTTTATGTCGCGTGTGGTCACAGAACCACTGGCAAAGGGCTGCGTTTTTATTTTTTCAAACCAGAGTGCAGACCCTTCTCTGTAGGCCGAATTCGGCGTTTCTTTAGCGCGGGATATCAGCTGCAGCTTGCCATTCTTTACCTTTACACAGTCTTTGGTATATGCCTGAGATGCCCCCGGATTGCGCACTACACCCAGTTCATACGCCCATTTTTTTGTGTTGAGTTTGCTGCCGTTGAATTCGTCTCCCCATTCGTATACCCAGCCACCGGGTAACTCTTTCGGGGCTTTTTGCGGCGCTGCCCATGCAGCCGGCACCAACATCAATAATATAGCAAAAATGGCTTTTTTCATAAAGCTCTATTGTAGCTTTATTTCTGTTCCGGTCAAGCTGAAATTGTGTCTCTGCCTGTATTTCTGCGCTCATCAGTTGTTCATTTGCTGCACTATAAAAACCGCCCCTCACTTGCGGGTGAGGGGCGGTCGGTTCAGTGTAAGTTCAGAGAGATGAGAAAGTGTACTTTATCAGGCCTTGGCCTCTTCTTCTTCTTCTTCCTTCTTGCCGGGCATCTTGCCGGTGGTGAAGTACTGCTCGATTTCCTCGAGGGTGCGACCCTTGGTCTCGGGCATGAAGAAAGCAGCCGTGATGAAGTAAATCACCGTGAAGCCGCCGAGGCAGAAGAATACGGAGGAGTAGCCGTAGGCACCTACCCAGGGCAGGAAGATACCTGCGATGGTGGTGGATACCAGCTGGTTGATGAGCAGGGCGATGGCCATGCCGTTGGCGCGGATGCGGTTGGGCATGAGCTCAGAAAGGGCCAGCCATACGCACACGCCGGGACCGGCGGCATAGAAGGCGATGAATACCACGAAGAAGCCGGCAACCATGTAGCCGGTGAGGGCACCGGGTTTCATGCCGATTTCAGCACTGGTAATCTGTACTTCTTTCACGCTGCCCTTCTCGAGGATGGGCGTGCCGAAGAAGCTGTAGAACTTGTCCATGAAGTTGGGGTCGGCATCGACGATGGTCTTTTTCACATCGATGGCGGTACCCTCGGCCTTCGGGTCGGTGGAGAATTCGGCTACGTCCTGCTTGGTGTCGTTGCCCTGGGTGTAGTTCACGATGAGCTGCATGCCGGGGGTCACGCTTTCACCCTGCATGAACTCGGGGTAGTTCTGAGTGATGGTGGCATCCTTGGCGATAGCCTGCTTCACGGCATCGGCAGCGGAGATGTTGAGCGAGTTGTCGGTCATGGCGGCCTTCACGATGTCGGTGACGTCCACTCGCTTGTTCTCCACGCTCAGGAACACGGTGCCCACGCCGGCCAGACCAACGATGATACCCAGCGTACCCATCTTGAGCAGGAAGGTGCGGCCCTTCTTGTCCACGAGGGTCACGGCCACGATGGTCATGACCATGTTCATGACCTTAATACCCAGGTCAGCCCAGTTGGCGAAGGCACCCTGCAGGCCGGCCTGCTGGAAGATTTTGACCGAGTAGTTGAGCACGGAGTTAATGCCGGTTGCCTGAGTGCAGGCGAGCACGACGACTGCCAGGATGAAGGGAATGATATACTTGCGCTGCATCAGGCTGTCGCCCTTAGCAGCCTCGGCCATAGCGGCCTTCTCGGCGGCCTCGCGGGCGTCAGCATCCTTCATTTCCTGCAGAATCTCGCGGGCGGCCTTATCGCCGTTGTTGGCGGCCAGGGCGAGCAGAGCCTCGTCCTCACGGCCGTTGCGGTAGAGCCAGCGGGGGGATTCTTTCAGTTTGAAAGCGCCGAGGAAAAGGATGATGCCGGGCAGAGCGGAGCACCAGAAGATAACCTGCCAGGCCAGTTGCTTGTGCTCAACGGATACGGTTACGTCGTCCGCAGCACCTACAATCTGGGTGGTCACCAAACCGATAACGGCGGCGAACACCAGGCCAACGGTGAGCATGAACTGGAACATGCCCGTGCCTTTACCACGGGAGTTGGCATCCAGACACTCAGCCAGATACATGGGCACTACCACACCGACCAGACCGGCACTGGCACCCTGCAGAATACGGCCGCTCATCAGCATGGCGAAGCTGCCGTTGGAGAAGCAGATGACCGGGATGCTCAGCGTGAAGAGCAGAGCCGAGATGATGATGACGTTACGACGCCCGAGCCACTCCGCCAGCATGCCGGCAAACAGGGAGGAGAGCACGGAACCCGCCAGCACGGCCGCAACCACGAGCGAGATTTCCGAGGGGGTGTAAGAGGAGGTCTTTTCAATGTAGGGCAGAGCCGCGGCGATAACGCCTACGTCAATACCATATAAGAGACCGCCAAGACCTGCCATTACCATGAGGTAAAGGGCGTAGCGCTTGACCGATGCTGAGAGCTCGGTTGTCGTTGTATCTGTACTCATAACATGCCCATTATACCACTCTCGTCTGCCAGTTCAATCTAAAAATTGGGGGTAAGTCAGGGAAAATGTGAGAGTAAAATGCTCAGCATTGAGCTACAGTGGGTAGCAGAATTGAAAAAATGCGTATTTGTTGCATTTTTCAGGCCTGAAGTTGTGCGGAAAGTGAGCGGAGGATTGATTCGGCCGCTGAGCTGTTGCAGGGAATGGGGGTGGCCCAGGGTTCGCGGCGCAGCCAGGTGCGCTGTCGTTTGGCGTATTGGCGTGTGGCAAGAGCGAGGGCGGCAGTCAGTTCTGCCCGGGTGCTGTTGCCGGTGAGGTGGTCGCGTATGAGGGAGAGGCCGAGGGTTTTTTCGGCCGTGGGGGATAGCTCGGCGGGCAGAGCGGCCACCTCGGCTATAGCGCCGTCTTGCAGCATTTGCTCGGCGCGGGCGGCTATGCGGCGGTCGAGCTCGGGGACTTCGCGCACCAGGTTGAACCCCGGCCCGCATGCCTGCGGTTGCCAGTTGTTGCGCCAGTAAGAGAGCGGCTTGCCACCCAACAGCACAATCTCGAGATTGCGAACCACATAGCGAGGGTTCTGCAGGTTGGTGGCGGCGGCTCCCTCAGGGTCGGCGGCCTGCAGGCGGCGCACGGCTTCTTCTGCCGGTAGCGCCATCAGTTCGGCGCGCAGAGCCGGGTCGCTTGGTGGGGCGGGGGATATGCCGTGGGAGATAAACTTCACGTAGAGCCCGCTACCGCCGGTGACGATGGGAACTGCGCCGCGCGCCTGAATGTCGGCTATACAGGCTTGTGCGCGGCGGGCGTGGGTGGCGGCGTCGTTGTTCTCGCTGACCTCCATCGTGCCGATGAGGTGGTGGGGCACGCCGCCCATGTCTGCCGCTGTGGGGGCTGCCGTCAGTATGGGCATGGCGCGGTAGACCTGGTAGGCATCCGCACTCACAATCTCGGCACGCCCAAGCAGCTGTGCGAGTTGCACTGCTACTTTGCTTTTGCCGCACCCGGTCGGCCCCAGGAGGAAGATTGGTCCCATCTGGATTTACAATTTACAATTTTTTATTTGGGAGCGGGGCCGTATTCGTTCGGGCCGGGCAGGCGGTGCTGAGTAGCAAGGTAGAGGATGATGCTGCCTACGATGATATCGACCTGCAGTGCAACTCTGGCCCAGGTACTGACTTCGTTTGTAATGAGCTCCGGCAGACAATGGCTGCTGTGCATGGCAATGATGCAGATACCTGTCATACCCAGCGCCAGGAAGGTGATGAGCAGGCCGGGACCTTTGCCCAGGTCATGCAGCCGGCGAATAGTCAGTGTGGTGAGCGGGCAGAGCAGCAGGGTCGGCAGTACCAGCCACAGCCAGTAGGGTACGTCGGACAGGGTTCCGTTGCGGTAGCAGCCGGCGTACAGAGCAGCCTCGGCCGCCAGTAGTACCAGCGCACTCAGGGTGAAAGCCCAGAACTCGCGGCGCGACGATCGCCCGCGTGTGTCGCAATATAACTTCAGGCAGCGGTGTATGTTGTGCAGGGGGCTGTCGGGTCTGGCAGAGCGCAGACTGTAGTTGCAGGTGGGGCAGCACTCCGGTAGTTTGCCGTTCTCGGCCAGTATGCCTTGCCCGCAGTCGGGGCAGTCACCGACATAGAGGTGTTTGCCGGCGATGGGGGTGCAGGTGGTGGAGGGTGTCTCTTTCATGATGGAATGGTATAGTGTTATTTATTGTTTACTCAAGGGGGTATTTGGCCGAGGGTCCGTATTTGTTTGACCCGCGCTGGCTGTCCATCAGGCTGAACATGCCGATAGCCAGGGTGAAGATGGTGGCAAGACCGCCCAGCACCAGGGTGGCGAGCAGGCTGTGCTCGATGAGGGCGGCTATGGGGGCGGTTTCTGCGGCTGCGGCATCTGCTCCGCACAGTAAGGCAAGCAGCATGGAAATGGCACTTACCGAGGTGGCCAGCCCGGTTCCCAGCCAGCAAAGCCCGGCAACGGTGAGCCACAGCATGCTGCGCCCTACGTCATGCAGACGGCGAATGGTCAGGCTGAGTAACGGCAGCGGCAGGGCCAGTACCCATATCAGCAGCGCGGCTCCCAGCATGGGGGTGATGATGTACCACAGCAGCTCAGGCAGGGCGGGTATGGGGGCTATGTATTCGGCTATTAGCTTGGCGATGAGACCGTTGCAGACGATATCGAGAGCTAGTGCCAGCAGCAGGCCGATACCGCCCATGATGACGGCAAAGCCCCAGAACTCGCGGCGTGTGGCGCGCCCCCGCCACACGAAGGCTTTGCGGAATGCCAGTTCGAAGTTATGGTTGAAGGCCTTCTGGCGTTCTGCCCGCAGGATAAAGTGGCAGGTGGGACACAGTTCGGGCAGTTTGCCGCTTTTCACTGTCAGTACAGACTTGCAGCGAGGGCAGAGCGGGTTGACCCCGGGGGCAGATGTTGGCTTGCCGGGGGTGGTGTGTGCCGCTTTCTTTTTGACCGGGGTGGGTTGAGTTTTCTTTTTCCCGGCGGGTTCCGGTTTGGTGGTGGCCTGCTGATTTTCGGCGGGTTTCTCAGTGGGAGCCGGTTTGGTGGGTGCTGTAGCTTTCGGTACGGCGACCTTGATGGGGGCGGCTTTGAGATCTGATATTTTTACCGTAGTTAACGGAGCTGTGAGAGGTTTTGAGCTCATGGCAGGTGTCAGGCAAGGGGGTATTTAGGTGAGGGACCGTATTTGTTCGGGCCACGGTTACTGTCGAGCAGGGTGAGGATAAAGAAGAATATGAATAGTGCGAAGATAAGTAGGAAGGACAGCAAAATCCCAACGAAGGTAATAGTCTGCATGTTCCCGTCGGAGCCCTCCAGAGATACAGCACCCCAAATGCAGATTACACACAGCAGCGCGTAGAGCAATAACCATTTGCCGCTGTAGCCTGCATCGTGCATGCGGCGCACGGTTACTGTAAGCTGCGGTACCATGACGGCCAGATTCACCAGGAAATACACGCCCCCCATCACCAGCATGGCTGTCATGGCGGTTGAGGGCAAAGCGTCGAGCTCGTTGGCTGTCTCGGGGGATTCGAGGGCGGTCACGGCCTCTGTCGGCAGCATGGCTACCAGCGCTACCTGCATGATTGTTATCAGCACGGTGGTGATGAGGGTGCTGAAGAGCACAAAGCTCCAGTACTCTATGCGCGGAGCTCGCCCCCGCAGCACGAAGGATTTGCGTAGCGCAAGCACGAAGTTCTGCCACAAATCGTGTATATTGAGCGCGCGCAGGCGGTAGCCGCAGCTCGGGCAGCGCTCAGGTAGTTTGCCGTCAGGGGCGGTTAATCCGTGGGTACAGGCGGGACATTTGCCGGCAGAGGGCGCCGCAGGAAAGGCCGGCAGCTCAACCGGCTCGGCAGAGGGTGCCAGCAGTTCTGCCAGGGTTACCCAGTTTGCTGCACCCCGGTGTGCGGCGAGGGTGTCGGGTTGCAGCTTGCCAACGGCCAGCAGAGCCCGCAGTTCATCGAGCGTGTGGGGGCCTTGCGGTTCCTTGCTTTCGTTCAGGTAATAATAGACATCCATAGGCCGGGGGAGAGTTATGCAATTGGGTATTTAGGGCAGGGCCCGTATTTGTTCGGGCCGGGTTTGCTGTCCATGAAACTGAAAACAAGCAGGGTTAAGCTGAGCCCTATGTTCAGCAGGTAGAGCACGCCGCAGAGCCCCTCATAATTCAGTAGACTAATATGGTCACTGATTTCATTGATGCGGTTGTTCCGCGAAGTGGTGTCTTCGATGGCGATAATCAGCTGCCAGTTTACCGTGCTGATGTACGCAACCACTGTTCTGACATAGGTTGTCAGCCAGGCAAGATTCACGGTGAGCATGGCACCCAGCCACCACCCGCTGCGACCGATATCGTGCAGACGGCGAATCCCCACCGCGATGGATACCAGCGTGAAATACAGCATGCACAGTGCCAATACCCCTGCTGCGACCCAGGCCCATACCATGTCGGGTGCATAGGCAACCTGATCAAAACTGAGCTCTGCAACGGGGTGTTTGTTGAGCTCGCGCGTCGTGAAGATGATTATTACCGAAATGGCTGCCAGCGCTATCGGTGTGCAGGAGAGCAGGTAAAAGAGAAAGGCGCCCCAGTATTCAACACGCGGGGAGCGCCCATACCAGGTCAGGGGGCGCAGCAGGGCGGCGCGTATGTGCCGCCAGAGCGTGTTTTGCACGGGGCGCAGGTAGGCACCACAGTGCGGGCAGTTCGGCGGCAATTGTCCACCCTCGGTCACCAGCTCCTGCGCACAGGCCGGGCAATAACCCGCAGGGGCATCTGCCACCGGCGGCGGGGACATTGCCCACAGGGGGGGGCACGCAGTTCCCTGCACCGGGTTCTGTGAACTGTAGCCGGGCACGGGCGGCAGGTCTCCCCCGGCTTTCGCCGCTGTGATTGTCGGTGGGCAATCGGTGGGCACAGGGGGCAAATCCGGCGGCACTTCCGCTTGCTCCGGAATGGGGGGAAGCAATAGCTCGCTCCCTGCGAGAACTTTGCTCAGCGCTACCCAGCGGCTATCGCCGACTGCCGCAATCTCAACAGCCGGGGACAACTCCCCCCGACGCAGCATATCCACCAGTTCCGCAAGTGTATGCGGCCCCAGTGGCGCAGTACGTGCTCTGTTCAGGTAATAGTAGCGCTTCTCCATTGTTTGCCAACATTCTACACCCACACTCGCCAATGTCAATCAAATTTGATGATTGCAAACGACAAAAATCTCGCACAATTTGAAAATAAATAACCCTTGTTATTTATGCAGAAAGACGCTCAAAGCCTGTATTTACTTGCTTTATGCGGTATTTGATTTCAGAACCGGATGTCAGGGGCGATTTGACGACCATCTGGTGACAACTGGGGCGGTCAGCTCGAAGGTACAGACCGCCTCTATTCGACAATGTTCCATGACTGGGACGTGTTGCAGAAGGACTCCTCCGACCTTGCGGATGCTGTGCAGAGTCTTGAATGGACGGTGGCACCATACGTAGCCGACGGCAAGGAGGCAGACGCCAAGGCGCAAGAGGTTGCCAAGACTGTGACAGACGCTCTCTGGAAGCGCACAAACAGACAACCCGGCACCTATAGCCACACGTTCCCGCAGTTGCTTAATGCGCTTGTTCACGCCTTGTTTAGAGGTTTCAACGTGCACGAAATTGAGTGGGTGAATGACGGCGAACTTGTCTACCCCGCTGCATTCCACCAGTTGCCTCCGCAATTCATGCGTTGGGAAGACCGCGCGGGAGAGGTCGACAGACTGCTTTTTGTTTCAGACGGAGAGACCGCAACGCCGCGTCCGTTCCCCGCAAACAAGTATATTGTCGCGCTCAATACCAGCGGCCCCGACCACCCGCTGTATAATGCCATGTACTACTCGCTTATTGCATGGTATGGGGCGTATAAGTTCGGCCTGGGCTGGTTCATGGAGTATTGTCAAAAGTATGGCATGCCCAAGCTCGTGTTCCACTACGATAGCGAGCGCGACAGACAGCAGCTTGAAGCAGACCTTGCTGAGGAGCGCGTGCTCAACAACATTCTGCTTAAAGGCGACCGCGCGGTGGATATCGCCAATGCTCCTGCCAGCGGGGCCAGTCTGCCGCAGAGAGAACTGCTGAGCCTTGCCGAGTCTCAATGCCACAAGCTCATACTCGGGCAGACGCTCACCAGCGACACGAGCCAACATGGCGGCTCCCTGGCGCAAGCCAAGGTGCACGCAGGCGTACACGCTGAAGTTGTAAAAAAGCGTGCTGCATTCGTGGCCGACGTGCTCAATAACCAGCTCATTCCCGCCATTGTGCTGCTCAACTACGGCACCCTGAACGTGCCTATGCCCGAGCTTGTGTTTAAGCTCCCGCAAGAGGGCGTGACACTGGAGCGCGTGCAGGTGCTGAAGACGGCTCTCGAAATTAAGGGCATGCGCATTAAGAAGAGTGAGGCTTACGAGTTCATGGGCTTCGCGCAGCCCGCCGAGGGCGATGACGTGTTTGAAGCTGCCAGCGATGGCGGCGACATAGCCGGGCTTGCGGGTCTCATGGGTAAAGGCAAGCCGCAAGGCGACACCGACCCTGACGACGACCCCGACAAGCCGAAGAAGAAGGCTCCCGCGCAGGAGAGCGAAGACGTGGAGCCCGTGAGCGCAGCCAACCCCTACGGATGCAACCAATATGGCGAAGGCTGGAAGGCTCCTCACAACGGGCGAGTCAGCAAGCCGGGAGCTCCCATGAAGAAGAGCGACCCCTCAGAGGAGGACAAGCGCAAGAAAAGATTAGAAGAAAGAAGTAAAAAGCTAGAAAGCATAAACAGTGAAAAATTTGATAATTCTCGCTCGGCGATAGAGATTAAAACTCAAGCCAGCGCCTCGCAAATTGCAGAAATGCTTAACGCGGCAGGTTATCGATACGGAGTACCAAGAAGAGAAAAAGCTCGCGCATGGGAAGGGGTAAATGTCGGCAGAATATATTTTGGCAAAGACTATATAACAATAAAAGACGGAATAATAACTAACAGAAACTTGCGTAAAGTAAGGGCGTGCACGGCTTGCGATGATGCAATGAATGCGATAAATACACTTCTTGAAATTCAGCAAGAAAGAGTTAAATCTGCCCGAACCGACGCCCCCACCGACCCTGCGCAAGAGTGGCTCGCGCCCATCAAGGCTAAGTTCCTGGAGGCTCGCAAGGCGGGTGCCAGCATGGCCGACCTGAAGAAAATGCTGCTCACCATGCACCCGAACACGAAAGCCCTTGCGAAGGCGTTCGCAAACAACATTCTTGCAGGGTTTGCGGGGGAGAGCGAGGAGGTAACAGCAGCGGGCTCCAATGACGACTCTCGCAGACGCAAGGAACCTATCGAAATGCCCAATGGTACGAAGTGCTACACAGAAAACTGTGAGAGGCATGAAGAAAAGACTAGACAAACAAACAACAACGATATAGAATATGCAGACGATGATAACTCCCGAACAAGTGGCAGAAGCGAAAAAGAACGGTCAGGCGGTGCTGTACAGCGCACCGGGCAAGCCCGTTCGCATTCTGA
Source organism: Akkermansia sp. (assembly GCA_045592685.1). Classification (GTDB taxonomy): domain Bacteria; phylum Verrucomicrobiota; class Verrucomicrobiia; order Verrucomicrobiales; family Akkermansiaceae; genus Akkermansia. Next base: position 11,292 of record JAZNVF010000074.1, read on the forward strand.
GCAAGGAGGAGACGAAGAGGATGGACGACAACTGGGACGACGAGTTTTGTTGCCCGAAAGTGTTAAGCGAAGTGTACAGAAGAGCTTACGCGCGCTCGGCATCGAAGATGAAGATGCCGAAAAAAGATTAGCTCTCACAACTACAGCGCAGGTACAATCTGTATTAGATGGAAGAAAACCTGCATTTTTGGAGCCTTTCCAAGAATTAGTAGAAGATGTATATTCAACTTTGCCACATGATGAGAATATTCGTTATGTGGCTGGCAAGGTAGAATACTGCATATATAACGCAGATTCTGTGCGAAACGTGCTTTCTTCTTCAGCAAGTGGCGCTGAATTGGACTCTATTGTTAAAGGATTGATTGATGATAGTAAAAGTGGCGTAATATTAGGTTATGGATATAATTTTTTAGATAATCCTAGAGGTTGGAATGTGTCAATTACTGCAAATGGCGAAGAAATAAGCGGCTTTGACGCGCCTCCTGACATAACAGAATCAGAATACTACGCAAGCGAACGCACCGAAGATTTTAGGCGAGCTTTCCCTGATATGGAATGGTCCTTCCGTATCAAAGAGTAAGCCCCCTTCGCCCCGCCCTACGGCGGGGCTTTTTTTGCGCCTTTCTACTATAATGGCGCCTGATTTTAAGACACCCGTTCAAGCCCCCTTTTTCTTGTGCAAAGTATCGTGAGCGTGTATAATCCAACCAACACACAAGCATGCAAAACGAAAAAATACACAAGAGAGGTCGCTACGCCGCCGAGTTCAAGGAAAAGGTAGCATTGGAAGCGCTCACAGGCGCCAAGACGCACGCACAGATAGCGTCAGAGTACGGTATCAGCCCTGATTTAGTAAAGGACTGGAAAAAGCAGGCAAAGGAGATGCTTGGCGAATGTTTCCGCCGAGGCGGGCGAAAGAGCGAAATGGAGAAAAAAGATGAGCGAATAGCAAATCTGGAGCGACTGCTTGGCAAGCGCGAGTTCGAACTGGATTGGCTGTCAAAAAAAGCCAAGGAGTTGGGACTGTAGCGCAACGTCGCCAACTCCTGGATATGGGTGGGAAAGCCCCTTCGCGCAAACGGCAATGTGGGTTATTGGGATTGGCTCGCAGCAGCACATACTATAAGAAGCACGCTCCGAAAGATGAGCAAGCTACCGAGCGAGCCATAGGGCAGCTTTACGAGGAAGATGCAACCTTAGGTAGACGCCGCATGCCGGTTCTGTTGCAACGGAGATATAGCATAGAGATAGGAGCGAAAAAATGCCAGCGAATCAAGAAAATGCTCAGTTTGCGCACGCTCTATCCTCATCGCGACACCAGTGCACCGAATCCGCGAGCAGAAAAAGAGCCCTATCTGCTTAAGAATGAGGAAATCAATGAGGTTGATCAGGTATGGACCAGTGATATCACTTACATTCAAATAGACTGTTGCAACTACTATCTGTGTAGTGATTGATTGGGAGAGCCGCTTTGTGCTGGGGTGGAGCATGGGGCGGCATATGGATGTAAGGTTGTGCCTCGATGCCTTAGACATGGCGTTGAAAAGCAGGAGCTGCCCCAAAATCTTCAATACAGATTAGGGAAGTCAGTATACGTCCGGAGATTGGAAAACGGTCATCATCGAGAAGGGCCAAAATAAGCATGAAAGGCAAAGGGCGCAGGGCAGATAACATTGCAGTAGAGCGCTTCTGGCGCACTTACAAACATGACAGTTTTCTGC
>JAZNVF010000075.1:0-26078 GCA_045592685.1 Akkermansia sp.
GCTCAGCCTTGGTGCCACGGAAAGTCCGTGAATTGAAAACTGCCTCGCCCGGCCGTTGCTTCAGCGTCGCATGTTTCAGCGTTTCGCTCGCTCTTTCGGGCTTCACCGTGTCGGTGTGCCGAGAAGTATACACGAAACATCGCCACACGTCAAGCTCATTTTTCGATTTTTTTCATTTTTTTTCGTAGTTGTTTGAAACCAATGCTTACACAGCGTTGATTTTCAGCAGTTACAAGATAACAAGAAAAATTCAGTTTTTCTGTCTTTGTTGAGCGGAGCGTGAAAACACCTCGAAAACAGCTACAAATTCCTGTGCGAGCTTGCAGCCTTTTTCCGCAGATAGTTTTGTCCAGGCAGCAGCCTGCACGACATCGGGTTTTTCTGTGTACCCCCCGATAATAAATCCCTCTGCCACCTGGAGTATAGCACCGGCGCAATCGGTCAATTCGGCATATCGGCGCACGCAGCGGGCGGCTTCTCTGATATCGCAGCCCTTGCCACTCAGACCCATTGTATAGTAATTAGCCAGAGTACAGATTGCTCGGGGGTCACCTGCATCTGCCGCCTTTTGCAACGCAGGAAGGTACTCCGCGTTCTGCTGCGGGGTGGCAAGAAAAGAAAAGTGCTCTGCCGCGAGCACAGCTGCGGCGGTATGGTGACCGAGTTCTGTAGCGCGCCGCAGCCAGGTGTCGGTCTGCTGCGGGGAGCCGGCCCCTGTACATATATGACAGAGGTACTGCTCCCAACACTGCTGAGCAGTGAGTTGCGAGAGCTGCTCAAGTGACACAGGGGTAACAGATTGAGCAAGTTCCAGGTCGCGCAGAAGGATTTCTGCCTCGTAAATACCCTGCGCTCGCCCTCTCTCCAGCCAGAATCTCGCCTGTGACAAATCGCGCTCCACCCCCTGAGCCCGTGCATAGCAGCACCCCAGCGCGGTCATGCAATTAACGCTGCCGTGCCAGGCACCTGCCCCGTACCATTGGATAGCCACAGCATCATCCACCGGCACGCCGTAACCAAAGTGATGACACAGTCCGACCCAGTAACTAGCCTCGCCATCACCCAGGCGCGCGGCACGCAAAAACAGTTGGTATGCCCGCTCAAAGTCCTGCTCCACACCATCGCCGACAAGGTAACACCATGCCAGCATAACGATGGCCTGTTCATTGCCGGCATGAATAGCCTGCTGCATGTAGTTCACGGCTTTTGCTGCATCTTTCGGCACCAGCAACCCGTAGCGGTACAGCTTGGCCAATTCGCGCATGCACCCATCATGACCACCCTCTGCCCCCAGGGTATACCAGTGCACGGCCTGCTGTATATCCTGCTCAATTCCCAGGCCATAGTAATAGCACAGCCCCATCAGCATGCAGGTATCAGGCCGATTGGCAGATGCCACAGCCGCAACCTCGCGCCCATTCCACAGAGTCGCGAGCTCATCTTCCCCGGCAGCAGCACACACAGCCCCCGCCGACAGCGTGGCAAACACCGCGCCGCACATCAGCACCAGAACACGGGTAACTTTCATAACCAATTTATTAAATAGCATATTCACCGCATCCGGTCAAGATAAAAATGCACCGCAGATTGACTACTTGCAATCTACGATGCATGGGAATATTTCTCACGCGATGCTTACAGGCTCACGGAGATACTGAAGTGGCTGTTGCTGTGGCCGTGGCAGTGAGAGGGCGAAGGCGGCGGACAGGGACGCGGCATGGGCGGTACCGGCGGCAGACTATGACGGTGCCCGATTACCGGCGGCGGACAGTGGTGGCGCCCGAGGCAGGGTGGCGCGACCGATTTGCGGTGCTTATGGTGAGGTGCCGGCTTGGCACGGTGACCATGGTGAGCTGACGGGTGAACGTTCACCGCGGGGTGACCGTGGTGCGAGGCAGCCTGCGCCACCGCCGGCATCAGAGCCAACATTACTATGACTGCGAGTTTCTTCATCGTTTTACTTTTTGTTTGTGTTTAATTTTCTAAATTGTTGAGGTTTGATAACCTTTTACAATCGAGAGAACGCAATTACGCAACGGAATCTACACATTTTTTTGTTTTTTCTGTCAGAGGGACGCTTTAGTCTTGCCAAGCCGCACCGTTAGGTATAGATTGTGAGCATGGCTACGACCGTTGAAAATCTGAAGACCGCAATCGTAGGCGAAAGCACCGCCTGCGCCATGTATGCCTCTTTTGCCAGCAAAGCTCTGCAGGAGGGCTACCCGCTCATCGCTAAGTTGTTCGAGGCTACCTCGGCCACCGAGCGAATTCACGCTGCCAACCACACCAAGGCTCTAGTAAAGATGGGTGAGCAGCCCATCGAGTACGACATGAGCTGGCATGTGGGCACCACCCTCGAGAACCTGAAAGAGGCGCTGAAGGGCGAAACCTACGAATACACCGAAATGTACCCGCCCATGGTCGCTCAGGCCGAGGCCGAGGGGGCCAAGGATGCCCTGCGCAGCTTCAACTGGGCGCTGGAGGCCGAGAAAGTGCACGCCGCCATGTATGCCGAGGCTATCCGCCAGCTTGAAAGCGGTGAGCCGCTCGACCTGCCCAAGGGCTACGTCATCTGCCCGCTCTGCGGCGACACCTTCCCCGCCGAGACCGCGCCGGACAAGTGCCCGCTCTGCAACATGCCCAAGGCTAAATTCATTGCTCTGCCCTGAGGCAACTGCCGATAATGACGGAAATCCCCCGCCTGCCACACCGGACAGACGGGGGATTTTGTATAACGTCACGCGCGGGCGCTTTACTTACCCTTCTCTTCGAGCTTGGCCTTGACCTTCTCTTCCACCTCAGCGTAGAGGTCGGGGTTGGAGCGCAGAGCCTCCTTGGCGGCGTCGCGTCCCTGGGCGAGCTGGCTACCGTTGTAGCTGAACCAGGAGCCGCGTTTCTGGATAACATCGTACTCCATAGCGAGGTCAATCAGCGAGCCAACAGAGGAGATACCCTCGTTGTACATGATGTCGAACTCACACTCGGTGAAGGGCGGCGCCACCTTGTTCTTCACCACCTTGAGCTTGGTACGGTTGCCGGCTACGGTGCCGTCGGTGCCTTTAATCTGACCGATACGGCGGATATCGCAGCGCACGGAGGCGTAGAATTTGAGGGCGCGACCGCCGGGGGTGGTTTCGGGGTTGCCGAACATGACACCGATTTTCTCCGGAATCTGGTGGGTGAAGATGCAGACGGGGCGGGCCTTGGCAATGAGGGAGGTGAGCTTGCGCAGGGCGGCGCTCATCAGGCGGGCCTGTGCACCCACGGTGCTGTCGCCGATTTCGCCCTCGAGTTCCTGGCGGGTTACCAGAGCCGCTACGGAGTCAACCACGATGACGTCGATAGCATTCGAACGCACGAGAGCCTCGCAGATTTGCAGGGCTTCTTCACCACTGTTGGGCTGAGAGACGAGCAGGTCATCGAGATTAACGCCGAGCTTGGCCGCGTAGGAGGGGTCGAGCGCGTGCTCCACGTCGATGAAGGCGGCCAGACCGCCGGCGCGCTGGGCCTGAGCTATCACGGTGAGGGTCAGTGTCGTTTTACCGGAGGATTCCGGGCCGAAGACTTCCACAATTCGGCCACGCGGTACACCGCCTGCACCCAGGGCGCGGTCGATGAGCAGGTTACCGGTGGGAATTACCTCGACCTCCATGGTCTTTTTGTCGCCCAATCGCATGATGGCGGCCTCGCCGAAGTCTTTCTGTATCTGGAGCATAGCGGCATCGAGCGCGCGCTGGCGCTGGGCCTGCAGCTTCTCCTGTTCGGGGGAAATTTCTTTACTCATATCACTGCTGAGCTTACCTGTTCGCCCCGCCGCTGGCAAGCTCAAATAAAGCCATAAGGTAAAAAATCGCGAATTCCGCTATAAATCCACCTTTTTCTTGCAAAATGGGGGTATTGTGCTAGTATGTAGTGGTAAGGTCATTTTTGGCGCTTCGGTTATCGGGGCGTGTGAGTGAAAGTGTAAGCAGAAAGATAAAACCATGAAAAAAGTTCTGATGATGATGGCAGTACTGCCCGGTATGTTGCCTGCGGATGGCGTGCACCATTCGTATAACGGCCGGAGCGTGATGGTGAAGTTCGATGAGCCTGTGGTGCCGCTGAGTGTCGTGCAAAACGGTTACAACTCAAAGGCTACGGAGCAGGATAAAGGGCTGAACCTCTTTGATATCACGGGGGATGCCCAATTCACCCCCACCGCGCGCTGGGTGGACCAGGATCGCCTGGAAATCAGCTATCGCAAGGGATTCAACGGCAGCACGGTCTACCGGCTCTCCTTCCGTCCGGGCTCCGCAAAATACCTGAGTGGCAAGGCGATGCCGCAATCCAGTTTCGAGTTCAGTTACCGGGGACTCCACGCCAGCAGTGCGGAAGTGGAACCGGGGCTGCCGCAGGCCGCTGTCTGCGTGTATGTGAATGACCCCTTCTCGCGCGCGCAACTGGACTTTTCTCCCAAGAGTGCGGTCAGCTATGTGTTCCGCGAGGTGGTGAACAGGAAACTGCCGCAGCATGATACCAAACGCTACGGCCGCACGGTGAAGGGTGTGCCCTCTCAGGCTGAGCTGCGCCACCTGGACCCGGCCTATGGGTTCCGCACTCTTTTTGAGGGCAAAGACGCCAAGGCGAAGGATTTTGCAGCACTGACCCTCACCACCCCCATACCCGGTCATGTGCTGGTGATGCCTGAAAGCGAGCTGGGCAGCGGTGAGTGGGAACTGCAGATGGACCCTGATATCGGCAGCGATTTGATAGAAACTTACTACGACGTTACCATGCCGCAGGCACCGGCTCTCGCAGTAAACTGCGGGCTGCAGGAGGAGGAGCTTGCCCCCGCGACCGGCAGTTGTACGAAAGCTGCCGCTATGGAGCTGCTGCTCAATATCGGTACCCCGGTGCTGAAATCGCAGCGTGTCGATATCTTCCGCAGTATTTCCCTGAAGGTGGGGGGGAATGCCGCCGTGAACAGCGAAGACGGCCGCAGCAAGACCATCACCCTGCCTGACGGCAAAACCCTCATTTTCACCCTGCTGGAAAAAGCGGATGACAAGCCGGTGTACACAATCAGGCAGGGCGCGAATACCCGCCGCTACACCTACACGCCGCCCGTAACGGAAGGGCTGTGCCTGAGCGTCACCGGCACGGCTGAACTACCGCAGGTGGTGGATGTGACTCTGCCGGCCGGTACCCGCGCCATGCTGGGTGCGGAAAGTCGGGAGGATGTGACCTGCCGCCTGTCACTCACCCCGGCAGTACCGGCGCTGGCGTACGGCAGCCTGGCGTCCCCGACGCTCGTACCCGCCGGTCAACCGCGTCAACGGCGCTTGTTCGGCACCAACCTCAGCTCCCTGCACGTCAGCGCCGCCCGCCTGACCCCTGAACAGTATCTCGAGTACATCGACTTATTGAGCCGCGAGAACTTCGAGCTCGTGGAGGAGCTCGCCGCACGGCAATATGACCTTGCCCTCGCGCAGACCCGTCACAAAATCAGTGACGTCATGGCTCAGAAGAACGAGTTGACCTCCTTGCAAAAGCAGATTCGCCGGTTGCGGGACGAGGTGCCCGATGTCGCTGCCCTGCGCCGCCGCATGCCGGATGTAACCTTCACCCCCGAGCAGCAACTGCCCACCGCCGCCGTGGGTCCCGAGGGTCTGCGCTCCAACGAGGCAATACTGGATTTCGATAGCCTGATGGGTGGTCAGGCACAGCCCGGTTACTATGTGGTAGCTCTGCGCAGCAAGCCGACGGAAGAGGTGGCAAATCAGCTGCGCGCTGTGGGGGCAGACCCCGCTCTCTATACCTCGGAGCAGTGGTGTGCTGTGCTGATAACGGACCTTAACCTCATCGGGGGGACAGATGCCATAGCCGTTACCCGCCTGAGCGATGGTACCCCCGTGCAACAAGGCCAACTGCTGGTACCCGGGAAGGAACCGGTCGCCATACAACACGCGGTAGCTCTCGTACCTCCGGCCAATATCCCCCGGGGACAGCGACCGACTTCCTCCCGCTGGCTCGTGCTGCAAAGCGGGGATGACTACTGCCCCATCCGGTGGGAGGACCACCACACCAGCCTGAGCACCGACAGCCGCCTGGAAATCGTGCGCGACCGCGGCACCTACCGACCGGGCGAGGTCGTTCACCTGCGCGGTATACTGCGCCGCGTGAGTCCGCAGGGGGTGGCCGATTTACCCGGTGGTTCACGCCGCGTCTCCATCACGGTACGCCGCCCGAACGGTCAGGTGTTGCAGCAGAAAAATGTCGCGGTGAATGCCTATGGCGCTTTCGACTACGAACTGCCCCTGCCGGAGGGTGATGAGGATATCACCGGCACCTACCGCATTCTCGCTGAAAACGGCGATTATCGCGCCTATGCCTATGTACCCTGTCAGGTGTTCCGGCGAGATTCCTTCTCCGTGAAATCCGAGCTGACCATGCCGGCTGTCTGCCCGCGTGAATACAGCGTGAAAGTAAGCGCCACCGACCTGAACGGTACCCCGCTGAGCGGTGCGCGCGTGAAGCTCAACACCACTCTTCACATCAACGCCGTGCGCGATAACAGCAAGGGAGATGATATCGACATTTCCTTCGGCCCCGAGGAAGAAGAACATGAGCTCACCCTGGGTGCTGATGGTACAGCCACCCTCACCGCTAAACTGCCCGAACTGACGGCAGAGGCCACAGGTAGCTACCTGCACATCAGCGGCGAGGTGACAAATGACCGTCAGGAAGTCATGCAACTGCCGGCTATCTATCGCCCCCTGTACCCGGCTGACTTCACGGCTACCTTGCTCGATGAGGAGAAACTGCGCCTCAATGCCGTAGATGCCGACGGAAACACCAATCAGCCGCTCGCCCGCAGCCAGAAGGTACACCTGCGCCTGCACGGCCGCTTGCCGCGCATGAAAACCCTGCCGAATGGTGTCAGCATTCATTCCGAGATTCCCCTGACCCTCTGGGAAGGCGATATCACCGTACCCGCCAACTCCACACTCGGGGTAGATACCGGACTGAGCGAGCGCTGGCAGCGCTTCATCAACAGCCTGACCCACGACCCCTCTCATGCCCGACAGCCCATGCAGGTGGAACTCACCGCTACAGATGCCGCCGGTCACAAACTGGTGCAGAATTTCAACTGCTATTCCACGCGCCGCAGCCCTGGCTACCCCGGTGACAGCAGCTCTGCCGGGAAGTGCCGTGTGCAGCACGAAAACGGTACCCTGAAGGTAACCGCTGATGTGGAACGCGCCGGGCAGATGGTGGCCGTGCTGCGCTCCGTAATGGGTACACGCGCCCTGCCCGTACAGCACATGAAAAAAGGCACCAATGAATTCACCCTCCCGCTGCAGGATGGCGAGTGCGGGCAGCTGAGCCTCTGCTTCATGCAGCCGGTGAAAAAGACCGTCTATAACGGCCTGCAAACCATGATAACCGGCGTGCAGGTCCCCCGCAAGGCAGCCGAGCTGAAAGTGGAGCTGGACCTGCCACAGCAAAGCGTGCGCCCCGGTGAACGAATCTCCCTGCGCGGCAAGGTCCTGGGGCCGGACGGCAAACCGGCCGCTGCCCAGGTAACCCTGTTCGCGGTGGATGAGGGTATGCTCTCCATCGACAACCACAGCATACCCAATCTGCTGGCTGCCTTCACCTATGTGTGGGTGGATTCCTTCTCACCGCGCGTTTATGGGTTCACCCTGCAACCGCAGCCCGCCCCCATGAGCCTGCTGCGCGGTGTGTGGGGTGGTGAGATGATAGGCAAAGACGGTACCATCACCCTGCCGGTGGCACGCTACGACACTCACCGCTACAGCCGCAGACGCGGCGCGCGCTATGCTGCCCGCAACGGGGATTTCGATGTCGATATGATGGTCGAGGAAGAAGCATGCGTGGTCTCCGCTGCCCCCGTCGCCATGAAAGCCGCCGGCGCTCGCAATGAGAGCCACCTGAGCATGGAACGCGCCGAACCCATGGCGCTTGATAGTGCTGAGCTCGGCAGTGGCCTGGGCGCGGCAGCACCTGTCCCGGCCCCCACAGCTGTAACCGGCGCTGCCGCACCAACCCCGCGCCTGCGCACCAACTTCGTGCCCGTGGCGGTCTGGACCCCCGCACTCAGCACAGATGCCGATGGTAACTTTGCGACCGAGGTGACATTGCCCGACACGCTCACATCTTACAAAGTTTATGCACTCGCCTTGGGGGCAGACGGCAAATGTTTCGGCAACGGGGAAGGAAGCTTCACCGCCAATCAGCCTGTCATGCTCACCGCCGGCACGCCCTTCTTCATGAGCCTGGGAGATGTGCTGCGACTGCCGCTCACCATCACGAATGCCACCGATACCGAAGGCACCTGGAGCGTGACCCTTGACGGCGCGGCCACACAGCAGGTCACCCTTCAAGCCAAATCCACCACCACCCTCTACTTCGACTACAAGGCTACGGTGGAAGGCGAGCGCAAGCTGCGTTGGCAGGCCACAGCCGCTGCCGGGGGAGATGCCGTGGAGGGCTCCTTCAACGTGCGATTCCCTGCCCCGCTGCTCAAAGAAGCTCACCACCGCGTGCTCGTGCCGAAATTCGGCACGATGAAAGTTGCCGCCCTGCTGGCACCCGAGCTGGCAGACTCCACCCGTGGTAACGTGGAAATTCTGCTCTCCGCCAACCCGCTGCTGCACCTCTATGGCTGCATGGAGCTGGTGCATGGCAATACCTACCCCTGCTCGCATTACAGTGCTACCGCCATGCTGACATGGATGCTCTACGACCGCCTGGCTCCCTTCAGCCCGCTGATGGCTGAGACCCCGGCCGCAGAGGCACGCCGCTATGTCACCCGCAGTATCGCTGAACTGCTTAAAGGCCAGTTGCCCGATGGCGGCGTGTCTTATTGGTGTGGCGCCCGCGAGAGCAGCCCCTGGGCCTCGGCTTACGTCGGTCTGGTGCTCACCCTCGCGCAGCAGCAGGGCTTTGACGTACCGGCAGACAAAATGACCGCCCTGCAAAACTACCTGCGCGAGCAACTCAAGCGCTCCCGCTTGCCGAAACCGGAAATCAGCTTCTCGCCCTTCGACCTCTACGCCATCGGGCGCACCATCGGTGACCGCGCCACCGCCTCCGCAGCCCTCGCCACCGCCCTCGGGCGCGAGGAGAAAGGCAGTGAGCAGGCCGCCATCTTCGGGCCTGCCTTCGCCCACTGCTGGTGGCGCAGCGGTTACGCCGTCGCCAGCCTGCGATTCCTCGCAGAGATGGATAAGGACAAAACCGACCTGCACGGCGATTTCCTGCGCTGGATGCGGGCCGTCGGCCACGACTACCGCCACGCCACCACCTGGGATGGCGGGTGGATGCTCATCGCCCTGCATGAGTACCTGCGCCACACCCCCGCAGCAGATTCCACCGCCACCCTCACCCTGCACGATGGTCAGCAACTCACCCTCGGCCAGGGCATGACTACCCTGCGCCCTGCCGCTGCCGGAACCCTGGGCGAGCTGCCCACCACCCTCACCGCCAACGAGGGCACCGTCTACCTCACCGTGAACGCCAAGGCCCTGCCCGAGCGCACGGAATACCCCGGTGTAACCGAAAAGGGACTGCAGATTACCCGCATCTACGAGAAAAAAGGTGCCGATGGCGTGTGGCGAAAGGCTCATGACTTCAACGTGGGCGATGTCGTGCGCGTGACCCTCACCTGTGCCAAGAGCGACCGTGAGCTCAACTACTTTGTGCTCGAGGACTACCTGCCCGCCTGCATGGAAGCCATCAACCCCGCCATCCCCTCACAGGCAGCCGGGCTTGAATGGCGCCCCTGGAGCCACTGGTTCGATCACCGCGAATTCCTGGCCCACCGCGTGCGCGGCTTCTGCACCCGCTGGGGTGGGCGTGACCTGCTCAACATGTGCTACTATGCCCGTGTCAAGCGCGCCGGCACTGCCACAGCACCGCCCGCCCAAGCCCAGTTGCTCTATGAACCGCAAACCTACGGGCTCTCCGAAAACGTCGTTATCACCTCGAACTGAGCATCTAAAAGCCTGTCCGGGAATCACACTCCCGGACAGGCAAACCACAATAACGCAAAAAAAATTACACAAAATTCAATTTTACGCTTGCCAAACCAACCTACCCTGTGTATAATAGCGCCACGCGCCACAAGCGCAACACACCATGGCAGGGTAGCTCAGTGGTAGAGCAGAGGACTCATAAGCCTTTGGTCGGGTGTTCAAATCACCTCCCTGCTATTGTGGGAGCGGTCGTAACCGAGACAAAATGGTAACGACCGCTCCTTTTTTGTGCCTGGATTTCAGCGGGTTATAAAAACGCAACTCATAACGTAAACCGGACTTCCGGGGCTGATTTTGCATCCATTTTGCCCCCATTTTGCAGCCAAAAGGACTCGCTTAGACTCGTGCGTTCACAGTCACATTACATATAATCGACTCAATATCCGTGGCTTAAATATCAAAAAATCGGCGTCTATCAGTCAAATCACATTGCTTGCCTTGCAGATGTTGAGAATAAGCCTTTTGTGCCGATTCTTCTCATAACGAAAAAAGTCATCCGATTTTGATTCACAGTCACAAAAGAAAAAGTAATAAAAACCTTGCATATTTATAATAAATAGCTTATACTATACAAAGGAACTTTTTACCCCCTGTTTTTATGAATAAGAAGACAAGCAAAGCAAAGTCGGTAAGCGCAGACATCGAAGTCCGCGTAAAGAGCGCAGAAGGCTTCCTACCAAGCGCCGGGGTGAATAAACCTCCCCTTTCAGCCGGTTCTACACCGGCTTTTTCTCGGTGTGGCATTATTCCATCCTGACTCCGGCAGCTTGCCAGAATGCCGTAGCGTCCTTTTTCAATGCCGGTACCATGTAGCGGGTCATGAGCAGAGAGGCATCACGATGCCCCATTTCAAGTTGTAGCTCAGGCAGGTTGCGGAAGAAAGCAGCGTGGTACGAGGCAAACGTGTGACGGCAGACATCCGGCACCCATTTGTTTCCCCGGTATCCGGCGGCTCGGCGCAAGGCTTTCCATTTGCGATTCCAGCCTTGCGGAATGATGCGGTCTTTCTTCCTGATACCGTGAATGCCACGCAGCGGTACAGTGCGCCCACCACCTGTCTTGCTGACGGATGGGCGAATGATAACCTGCATGCCATCCCAATCGAAATCGTCCTTCGTCAAACGGCTAACCTCAGTCGGACGAATACCACCGTAGAGCATCAGACTCAGCGAGAACTGCATATCCCGGAACTCCGGTTTCCTGGCTGTTTCTTTCAACTTCTCTACTTCTGCCGGAGCAAGCGGCGCGATAGGCTTTTCCTTTACCTTTGGCACTTCGATTTTCGTCACGGGATTCAGGTCACACCATTCCTGTTTCATCCCGTATGTGAAAATGCTGTGCAAGATGGCTCTTCCTTTTACAAAACTACTTGTACTTCCCTCGAAAGCCTCAGTCAGAATCTTTTTACATTGGGCTGAAGTGATAGCTCGCAGTGGCATTCTGGCAGCACCCTCAACCTTCAAAATCCTGCGTACAAAATGGCGCAAGTCTCTCCGCGAGGTCGGACGCAGCTCCTGCCGCACGTTGACGCTTGCCCATGCGGCTTCTTCCAATGAGACGGTATGAGCAGCGGCTTTCATGACACTTACTCCCTCCCGCAGCGTGTTGCGTAAAAGCGTTATGAGTTCCATACGGTTGAGTCCCCGGGCTAAATCGCCCAGAGATTCTATGGTTTCTAAGGCCAGGCGGGCAAGGTCACTAACAGACAAGTTTACCCCCTTCAACAGTTCTTTTGCTATTTTATTGTTGTTCATGATAGAAAGTGGTGTTCATAAAGAATGCTGAATGTCAAAACGGAAATGGCAAATGACTTATTTTCTAATAGTTGAAGTAAAAAAACAACTCCTTAATGGAGTGCTGAATGGGTAAAATTAAGCCAAGATGAGAATGCTATTGCCTATGCAGTAGGAGAATGCCTAAGGTCAGCATTCTTTATGCTATGGTCAATGGTCGAGACCATGGCAGTAACTCTCAGTCAAAACGAAATCAGCGCACGCGCCGCTAAGTTTGCTGGCGATTGGAAAGACACCGAACGAGAAGAAGCCGAAGCTCAATCATTCCTGATTGAGTTTTTTCACGTTCTGGGAGTGAGCCGTAAGAGGGTGGCCATTTTCGAGCATAAGGTCAAGTGTGCAGATGGTGGCAGCGGCTATATTGACCTGTTCTGGAAAGGTCACATCCTCATTGAAATGAAGTCTCGCGGCAAGGACTTATCCAAAGCATACGAGCAAGCCAAGAGATACGCGGATTCTCTGGCTCACCATGAGTTCCCGAAAGCTATTCTGGTGTGTGATTTCGAGAATTGGCATTTCTATGACCTGAGTAAAGATGGGCAGCTTACCACCTTCTCCCTGTCAGAACTGCCCCATTACATTCATCTGTTCCATTATCTGGCAGGGTACGAGCAACGCGAGTATCAGGAAGAAGACCCGGTAAACGTCCAAGCCGCAGAATTGCTTGGCAAGCTGCATGATAGTCTCAAAACTATCGGCTATGTAGGGCACCCGCTGGAGGTGTATCTGGTGCGTCTCCTTTTCTGCCTGTTTGCCGATGATACCGGAATCTTCCGCAAGGATACGTTCCGCACCTTTATTCAGGATTGCACATTTGAGGATGGTCGAGACCTCGCTGCCCGCTTGGCGGAACTCTTCCAAGTTCTCAACACCCCCGAGAAGATGCGTCTCTGTACCCGCGATGCCATTATCAAGGAGTTCCCGTATGTGAATGGAGGCTTGTTCGCAGAGTTCCTGCCGATGCCTGCATTCGATACTGAAATGCGTCAAGTGTTGCTCGATTGCTGTGCGTTGGACTGGAGTCGCATCTCTCCTGCCATTTTCGGCTCCATGTTCCAAAGTGTGATGAATGCGGAGGAACGCCGAGCCCTGGGCGCACACTATACCAGCGAGCGCAATATCCTCAAGGTAATCAATCCGCTGTTCATGGATAGCCTGCGAGAGGAGTTCGAGAGCATTCAGCATGATAAGTCGAACAGAAAAGCCTCGCGCTTGCATGCATTCCACAAGAAACTCACCGAGCTTAACTTCCTTGACCCGGCATGCGGTTGCGGCAACTTCCTCGTTGTAGCGTACCGGGAGCTGCGCCGCTTGGAGCTTTCCGTGATTGCAGAACGTGAGAAGTTGGAAGCCTCTGGTACAGGGTGGATGCTCTCGGCCAATGACGTATGCCTCGTGAACGTCAACCAGTTCTACGGCATCGAGATTGAGGAGTTTCCCTCCCAGATTGCTCAGGTGGCCATGTGGCTCATAGACCATCAGATGAATATCGAAGTCGGTAACTACTTTGGCGAAGCCTTTGCTCGTATTCCGCTCACAGCTTCGGCTACTATCGTATGCGGAAATGCCTTGCAGCTTGATTGGGAGAGCGTAGTGCCGAAAGAAAAACTAAGCTACATTCTGGGGAATCCTCCTTTTGTAGGGAAAAGTTATCAAAGCAAGGAACAAAAGAGCGACATGGCGCTCGTTTTTTCCGAAGTAAAGAATTATGGTAATCTGGATTTCGTAGCTTCTTGGTTTAAGAAATCAGCTGATTATATACAAGGAACTCAAATTGAATGTTGTTTTGTTGCTACAAATTCTCTTTGTCAAGGCATTGCCGTTGCCCCCCTGTGGAATTACTTATTTGCGAAGGGTATTTCAATTAACTTTGCACACCGCTCATTTAAATGGAATAATGAAGCTAGAGGCAAGGCAACAGTTCATTGCATCATTGTTGGGTTTAGTATAGTCGAGAGGGCGAAGAAATTGCTGTTTGATGAAGATATTTGTAAGGAAGTCGCAAACATCAATGCATACTTGGTAGCATACCAGAATATAATTATTGATAATCGGGCTCAAGCATTGTGTGATGTACCTCCCATATCAGTAGGTTCATTTGCTGTTGACGGAGGCAACTTAGTTATGAATGAAGAAGAAGCTACTGCGCTTGTTGCCCAAGACCCATCTCTTTCGAAACTCATACGACCTTATTTAAGCCCTGATGATTTTATCAATGGCAAGACTCGCTATTGTTTCTGGTTAAAAGACAAACCTCTGTCTACCCTTAGGAACTCTCCTATTGTGAGAGACCGATTAAAAGCGGTTCAAGATTTTCGTAGGGCAAGTAAAAAAGTACCAACTCAGAAAAAGGCCTCTACACCCTGGCTATTCGGTGAAGACCGGCAACCCGATAGCGACTATATTCTAATCCCCCGAACTTCCTCAGAAAACCGAAATTATATCCCCATGGGCTTCATTTCGGCAGATGTAATTGCGGGAGACACTATTATTTTGCCTAATGCTACACTGTACCATTTCGGCATTTTAACATCGTCTATGCACATGGCTTGGATGAAAACTGTATGTGGGAGACTGGAAATGCGATACAGGTATTCTGGCAATATGGCCTATAACAACTTCCCTTGGCCTGACGCTTCAGATGCTCAAATAAATAAAATCACAGAACTTGCTCAGGCTGTACTTGACGCGAGAGCTTTATATTCGAAAAATTCATTGGCCGATTTATACGACCCATTGACTATGCCGCCTGAACTACAAACGGCTCACCGAAAGCTGGATGCAGCTGTAGAGAAAGCCTATGGTCGCAAGTTTACCGATGATACAGAGCGCGTGGCATTCCTGTTTGAAAAGTATAACGAATTGATTTCTAAAGGATGAAAGAGACTTGCATAGTGCTCATAACTCAGGTCGTAAGGCTTGTTCGAGCCCCATCTTTCGGAATGCTGAATCAAACAAAATCTGCTAAAATGACTGATTTTATTCATGTCTGAACTTTCATACTGACGAAATAATACCCGATTTAACATTGACAAATAGAAAGATTTTATATATAAACACTTGCGCTGCAATGTAAACAGGCGATATCAGCATTCCGAAAGATGTATACTGACCATCGCAATCCACCGAATAGGTGGTGCTTGCAGTCAATCCGAGGCATGCAAGGAAATTGCAAATTCGGTAATGTATCGTCGTCCCCTCCACTGGGGTTAAGTGGTGGGGACAATACACAACCTTTATACATCGACATACACTTTACAATAATTCTCTCATGAAGACCGCACTCATTACAGGTGTTACCGGGCAGGATGGTTCATTCCTCTCCGAGCTGCTTCTCGAAAAAGGCTACGATGTTCACGGCATCATCCGTCGCTCGTCCGTGGATTTCCGCGAACGCATTGCGCATTTGGAAGGGAAGCCGAACTTTCATCTTCATTATGCAGATCTTACAGACTCAATGAGTCTTGTCAAAGTGGTTGCAGCCGTGCGGCCGGATGAGATTTACAACCTTGCAGCCCAGAGCCATGTACAGGTCAGTTTCGACTCCCCGGAGTTCACCGCCAATGTAGATGCCACAGGCGTGCTGCGAGTGCTGGAGGCCGTGCGAGTGTGTGGACTGGCAGATACCTGCCGCATCTATCAGGCATCTACCTCTGAGCTTTATGGCAAGGTGGAAGAAGTACCCCAGAGCGAAAAGACACCGTTCCATCCCTATAGCCCCTATGCCGTAGCCAAGTTGTACGGCTATTGGATTGTGAAAGAATACCGCGAGGCATACAATATGTTCTGCTGCTCCGGCATCCTCTTCAACCATGAATCCGAGCGTCGCGGCGAGACCTTTGTGACCCGCAAAATCACCCTTGCTGCCGCACGTATCAAGCAGGGTAAGCAGGAGAAACTGTATTTGGGCAATCTGTCCTCCCTGCGTGACTGGGGCTATGCCAAGGATTATGTGGAATGCATGTGGCTGATGCTCCAGAACGACAAGCCGGAGGACTTTGTGATTGCCACAGGTGTACAGTACTCTGTGCGCGATTTCTGCTACCACGCATTCAAGCACGTAGGGATAGAATTGGAGTTTACAGGCGAAGGTATTGATGAAAAAGGCATCGACAAGGCCACGGGTAAGGTTCTCATTGAGGTGTCCCCGGACTTCTTCCGTCCCACCGATGTGGTAAACCTTTGGGGTGACCCCGGCAAGGCACGCAAGGAGCTTGGGTGGAATCCGCAGAAGACGACGTTTGAACAATTGGTCAAGATTATGGTGGATGCAGACATGGCCAAGGTTGCAGCTGATAGTGCCGGTGACCAAGTACGGACCAATCTTGCCGAGTATCTGGAAAAAGGAATCATCAAGTAATCTGATTCATGGAAAAGGATTCGAAAATCTATGTAGCCGGGCATCGTGGCATGGTCGGCTCGGCCATTGTGCGCGAGCTGCAACGCCAAGGCTATACGAACATCATCACCCGCACCCATGCCGAGCTGGATCTCTGTCGGCAGGAGCAGGTAGAGGCTTTCTTTGCCGCAGAAAAACCGGAATACGTTTTCCTTGCCGCTGCCAAAGTGGGCGGAATTGTGGCGAACAGCTCTGCGCTGGCAGATTTCATGTATGAGAACATGATTCTTGAAATGAATGTCATTCACGCCGCTTGGCAGAATGGCTGCAAGAAGCTGGAGTTCCTCGGTTCCTCCTGCATATACCCGCGCGAAGCCCCGCAGCCGATGCCGGAGAGTTGCCTGCTGACCTCTTCTCTGGAGCAGACCAATGAGGCCTATGCTCTGGCTAAAATCTCCGGGCTGAAATACTGTGAGTACCTGAACCGTCAGTACAAGACAGACTATATCAGCCTGATGCCTACCAATCTTTATGGGCCGAATGACAACTATCACCCCACGAACAGCCATGTGCTGCCCGCTCTCATCCGCAGATTCCACGAAGCCAAGGAGGCCGGAGCTCCCACGGTAACCTGCTGGGGAGACGGCACACCTCGCCGCGAATTCCTGTATGTGGATGACCTTGCCAATCTGTGCGTGTTCCTGATGAACAACTACAGCGGCAACGAAACAGTCAACGCAGGTACCGGCAAAGAGGTTACCATAAAAGAGCTGACTGAACTGGTGGCCGAAGTGGTGGGGTATACAGGAGAAATCCTTTGGGATACCACCAAGCCTAATGGCACCCCCCGCAAACTGCTGGATGTTTCTAAGAGCCGGGCTCTGGGCTGGCAGTACAAGACGGAGCTGAAAGACGGCATCAGATTAGCCTATCAGGATTTCCTGACCAATCCCATGAGAGCAGAGAGATAACCATGAGCGAACCTCGTCCTAAAGTTTTGGTATCGGGCTGCTATGATGAACTGCATAGCGGGCATATCGCTTTCCTGAAAGAAGCTGCCAGCTATGGTGATGTGTATGTCTCCATGGGGTCAGATGCCACGGTTCTCGCGCTTAAGAATCGCAAATCGGTCTGCTCGGAGGAGGAACGCCGCTACATGCTGGAATCCATCCGCTTTGTCAAGGAGGTCTACATCGGCCCGGATACCGGAACGGCATTGGATTTTGCCCCTTTGCTCGATGTAATTAAGCCCGACATCTTCTTTGTGAATGCCGATGGCAGCAGCGAAGAAAAGCGTGCTTTGGTGGAATCCAAGGGAATCCGCTATATCGTCAGCCCCCGCATCAGTGTGGGAGACGGCAATGGTGTGATTCGCCCGTTCCCCAAGCCGCTGCCGGAGAAGCCGGAACGAGAGCTCCCGCCCATGACATACAAGGCAGGAGATACCGATACCCGCCCTTGGGGCAGTTGGCTTGTCATGGATGCCATGCCTCGCTCAGTCGTAAAGAAACTCACCATCCTGCCCGGTAATCGGCTCTCCCTGCAACGCCATCGCCACCGCTCGGAGCTCTGGACTGTGGTAGATGGTGCCGCCTATGTGCAATGTGACAACCAGCATTTTGCCTTACGCGCCGGAGAGCAGATTTTCCTGCCCAAAGGTTGTATGCACCGCCTCAGTAATGTGTCCGATGCCCCCGTCACCGTTATTGAAATCCAGTTTGGCAATATCCTCAGCGAGGAAGATATAGAACGCTTCAACGATGATTATGGTCGGGACTCTTGACGAGACCCAATACCTAAGACCAGTTTCCGCAAGGAATAAAACAAATGCTGACATTAGAAACCGATGCCCGGGTAATTTCGGGCATCGGTTTTCTACTTGCCATGTTAAGCACTACCAAAAAAAATCCCGCCCATCGGTATAGAAACCTTGGGCGGGCGCGCGTTGCAGGGCTTGGTTACCCCACTTGAACTTGTTGTTTCTTCTTACTTGCGGCCTGTCTGGGCGAATCAGCGAGAAGCCCGACGGCGACGGGAAGCCAAGCCTGCAAGGGCAAGCAAGGAAAGCGTGGCGGTGGCGGGCTCCGGGACCGTGGTCACCTTAAGCTGAATATCATTGACATGACCGACAAATGCTGAGGCACCATCGAACGTAGCGGTTATGGCATTAACGCTAAATGTTTCACCAAGATTAATTTTTGCGGTATAGCCATCGTATGCCAGAGTGCCGACAAACTGTGACAAGGTGGTGTTATATGCCACAGTAAAGGTTACATCATTAGTTTTTACAGTATCGCCTACGTTTACGTCAAATGTTACGTTGTTTGCATTCTCTCCTACGCCGTCTTTAAGGGCAGTATAATCTGTGATGTTGGCTACTGCTCCAGAATTATTTGTATTACCAAAGGCATACCCTCGTGCAACAGCATCTCCCGTGTCGGTTGTAGTACCCAGACATACATTGTCATTATATGATTTACCCATTACCACTGCGCCACTGTTATTAGCAAGAGCAAGTGTGAGAACAGAGTTGGTGGCACTAAAGTCGCATGAATACGAGAACTCCAGCACCTGATCCAGACCAAGGGTTATGGATTGAGCGAGTGTACCTGTTGGTCCATTGACCCACCAGCCACCACCGCTGTATGTCAGATTGCCGCTGTTTTCCGTAGTACAGTCCTTGTTAGGGGCTGAAGTATCCCACGTGAGGTCGGCTCCGGTGATAACCGTATCAGCCGCAGCTACACCGGCCAGAGCCATAAGCGCAATAATCGTCTTTTTCATTTTTGTTGATTAGATTGTTATGTGTTTTGCGCAGCTCGTGCAGGGATACCCATTCCCACGCGCGACGGGAGGCTGAGAAGCCTGTTCCTAAGCTGCCGAGGGCAGTATACAGCATCCACGATGCTGTAGTTGTGAGAAAAAACGAAATATGAATACGTTAGAGTAACGCTACTCTCTCAGAACTGATTTTTATAAACATTATCCATCACCGCAACTGAATAAATTTTAGTGTTTTTCCAACTTTTCGCTTGCCTCAGCATCGTGGATGCTGACGCCTTGCTTCGCTTTTTAAGCAGCAAAAAGCCGCGGCCCGGTTAGGGACAACGGCTTGCATTTTACATTTACCGAAAATTGAATTACTTGCGACCTGTCTGGGCGGCCTGAGTGGGCGTTTCTATCAACGAGAAGCCCGACGGCGGCTTGTCACGCCATAGCTTTAGCGACGGCGGCGGCGGGCAGCTAAGCCTGCGAGAGCCAGCAGGGAAAGAGTTGCCGTGGTGGGCTCAGGAACCAGATTTGCTTTAAGTTTGATTTCGAAGAGATTGCCAACATCACTATGACCTGTATCACCTGCATAGCTGATTACAAGCTTTGACACATCTACTTTGGTGCCCAAGTTAATCGGATCCAAGCTCCCAGCCCCCGTTGCATCCGAGCTGAATGTCAACTGGAACTGATTCGCTGTTTCGTTCCATGCAATACTACCGCTGAGTGTTACTGGTGTATTGAAAGGTACGGCTCCTGATATATTAGAGAATGAAGTTATTTCACATATATCATTTGAGTGGTTGCCATCAGAAAAGATGAACCCGGACTTGTCGTTGTGTGCAGTATAAGCAACCTGCGCCCCTTGACTATAATCTTTATATGCTCCGTGACCTGTGGCGATAACATTACTTGCTCCAACTAGAGACAGAGTAAGCGCATAATCTCCTTTATTGCTATCGCCCGCTGTATTCGTGAATTTATAGCTGAACTCGAAAGTATCACCCACATTTTGCAGCACAATGGCATCTGTCAGGGTGTAGGTGTCGACTACACCACTCCAATATTTACCCGATACAGGGGTATAAGTGTCGGCCGTTCCATCGATAGTACCATTAGTATTGTACCCCATGAACCATAAGTTGAGGTGCTGTCTTGCAGCGGAGCAATGGTAATAGGGCTCGCTGTTGTCACACCTGCAAGAGTTATAAGAGCAATGATGTTTTTTTCATGATTGTAAGATTTGATTTTTAAGCTCTGTACTCAGCTCGACAGAATCGCTCATGACCTCGTACGTTGGACAATCTGAGACACCTATCTCGAACCGAGCAGACTCATCATACAGCATTGCCAATGCTGCATTTATGCACAATTTTGTGCAAACAAGGGGTTAGGTTCAAAATAATGCCTTGGTTTCGGTAATTATTAGCCACATTTAGAGGATAAAAGTGACTAATTTTAAGCAAAAATCAACATTTAGGCTTGACCTCAGCATTTGTAATGCTGAGGCAAGCGAAATGATGAAAAATCATTAAAAATTTTTCACTTACGGAGATGAATAACGTTTATAAAAGGCTGTTCTGGGAGTGCTGAGTTACCATAACGTATTCATATTTCAATTTTTTCTCACAACTACAGCATTACAAATGCTGTACACTAACAGCCGTCAGTTCGGAACATCTGCCTCAGACGATCAACGTACGAGGGCATGGGTGATTCTGTTCGAGCTGAGTTAAACTCTTAAAATCAAATCTTACAATCATGAAAAAGACAATCATCGCTCTGCTGGCTCTGTCCGGTCTTGCCATGGCTGACACCTATACCGCCAGCACCCCCGCTAAGTCCGGTACCGGTGCTCAGGGTAACTACTATGGCTTCACGCTGGCTTTTGACAACGCCACCTACCTGACCACGAATGTACCTGCTGATACGGAGCTGAATCTTGATAGCATCACCCTGCTCTCCCGCTCTGACGGTTCTGCTGCCGATATGAAGGTTGCCGTGTACGAGTACGTTGGTGATGGCACGGTGGGTACTTTCCTGGGCACGTCTTCCACTGTCCAGTTTGCTGCCAACACCACGTTCACGCTGACCTTTGACGGTATCACCGTAAACTCTTCTGACCGCTATCAGTTCCTGTATGTGAGCGCTTCAGCTGACGATGCTACTCTGGGGACGTTTGACGGATATAAGGCAGCTGCCATGTCGTGGGGTACCTCTGTTACGAACAGTTTCTCCCAGAGTATCCCCGGCGGTTGGGGTACTTACAAGAACAATACTCTTAACAGCTGGGAAGGTCAGTATATACCTGTGACCACGGTTACGTTGAGCACTCCCGTTCCGGAGCCGACCACGGCTACGCTGAGCCTGCTGGCTCTGGCCGGTCTGGCTGCGCGTCGCCGTCGGGCTTCTCGTTGATACGCCCAGACAGGCCGTAAGTAATAATCAAAACGATTCTTTACTCAAAAGCCGTTGCTCCTCATCGAGCAACGGCTTTTGCATCGTCATCTTTTATGGTGGCGATTGACGTAGTTTAATGCGAGGATCAGCGTTTTTTCGTCAACAGGCAATTCGTAGTATAAGGCGAGTCCCGCAATTTTACTGTACTCCAGACTCAGCCGTTCGTTCTGCGGGGCGAGCTTGGAGATATTGCGGATGTACTCGTCCTGCGCTTTCCTGAACTTCGCCTTGTTGCGCTCGTTCTCAATAGCGTCTTGGTACTTATCCAGCACTTCCATCGTCTTGTCGAGGGAGGCGCGGAACTCTTCACCCTTAGCTTCGAGAGCCTTGCGGATTTCTTCTTTGCTTGCGTTAATCGTGGACATTGTTGTGTGTGTCGGTTAAGCTTTCCAGACTTTGGTCTGCATATAGTAAGTGCCATTCTGGAGCTTGGCTCCGCGAATCGTGTAGTTCTCTTTCTGTACCTCCTTGTAGTGCTTCTCGGCAAACTCGTGGGCCAGAGCTACCAACTTGGCCTCGGCTGCGTCTGCTTGCTCGTTGGTACAGATGGTGTGGTAGGTCACGCTCTCGGCTTCATCCCAGCTGCTGACGATTTCACCAGCCTTGCTGTGGTATACGGTCTTGATAGTTGCGCTCATGGTCGATATCGGGTTAGGCATTGATGTACTGCTTAGCGATTGCCAATGCGGAGCTGGAAACTTGGATGCCAAGCTCGTCATTCATGATGGCTACGGCTTCCATCAGCTTGTTTGCCTTGTATGTAACGATTCGCTTCTGCTCCTTGATGCGGTCTTTGATACGCTCATTCTCAGATTTGAAATCCTCCATCACTTCTACGGCGCTGCGCGTATCGAGGATGTGGAGGAGTTCTGTGCTGTATTCAGCTCGGCGCAGGAGGGCGGCTTTCTGATGCTCGTGCTGTTCCAGAGTCTCGTACTCGGTCATGAAGCTCAGGAGCTGGTATTTGTCAAACGCACCCCTATTCTGAAACAGTTATTTTACGAATTTCTCTTGTAATTCAGCTCTTTTACAGCTACAATAGCTGCATGAGGGATACCATCAAGCATCGTACTCACTATAGCGCTGATTTCAAAACCGATATCGTACTGCAAGCCTTCCGCAAAGATAGAACTCTTGCGACCGTAGCGGAAGAAAACAACATTGCTGCCAGTATGGTGACGGATTGGACAAAACAGGCTCGAAAGATGCTGCGTGCCGGATTTATGCGAGGTGGACAGAAGTCTGAGGACAAAAAGCATGAAGAAGAGAAGCAATTGCTTCGCGATGAAGTAGCCAGATTGCATTGTGAGCTTGAATGGCTGTCAGAGATATGCGATGAAGTCTTTTCGAAGGAACAAAAGAAAGAGCTTATCAAGGAGAGAGAATCTGCACCATCCATCGCTCGCCAATGCGAAATCCTTGGAATCCATAGATCTGGTTGGTACTACAAATCTCAGAAATCCGAGGCTCGTATAGCAAAAGAGAATCGCATACGTGCACTGATTGCAAAAGCTGGAGAAGAACATCCTGACTGGGGGTATCGTCCCATTTGCAAATACATTAACCAATTTGAAAAAGAGAAAGTTGGAAGCAAGCTTACCCTACGCTTAATGAGGGAAATGGGGGTAATAACTCCCCAGCGTCCTCAGTAAATCCGGCTCCCGCCTGTGGTGCATGAAATACTCAGGGTACAGGTGGGGGGCTCAGGGTCATTGCCACCATTGAATCGATGCTGCGTAAAGATAGGGGTGAAAAAAATCCCATACGCCCGGAGGTCGCAATAATTCCTGATGCGCGAGAACGACATGTCCGTTACGCCAAAAGAGGCGATGGCTTGGACGAAAGGAATCATGGCCGGACGGAATACCACAAAGGCATGGCTCCCCTTGTTCTCTGCGCAATTTGGGACAAGCGGCGTGTAAGGCTTCTGACATTCATCCAGCAGGATGGTATGCCTCCCCCGGAAGCGGCTCACACCATTGGCATCACCCAGACACAGCAAGCCACAGTCAGCCGGGAGCGGGTGCTCAGCCAGCAGCTTGTCGAGCGTTCCCTGAGGGGCGGCGCAAGGGTAAGGCTTGAATCTGCCCCAGCAGGTCACCGCATTTGCAGGTGCATTCTTTTTTCTCCAGCTCTGCGATACGCTGCGCCAAAGATGGTGGCTAATGTCTGTCCGAATTGCCGGATGGTAGGAGTAAGCGAATCGACATAAGCGATCAGATTTGCCAGCACCGGGAGGATGGCGGCATTGATGGGGGTACCCATTTCCACAGCCAAGGCTGAAAAGCCATCGGTCAGCGTACTCAGAGCACCTGAAAAGGTCTGCGATTGCAGCTTCGTCATGTTCTCCAACAGACCACCGGGACCAGTCAGCTTGTCGAGGGCGGCATCGAGGTCATCCGGATTGAACTGGCACTTGGAAATGCCTTTGAACACGTCCTCGAAAGATATCCCTTTCATCTCCGCAATCAGCTTGCGGATGGGAACACCTTGCATTTCCAAGGACTCGGCAACCTCGTTGCTAAGCCCGGAGTTCTGTGCCTTGGCATAGAGGAACGCAAGCTCACGCAGCGGTTTGCCTGATACCGAGGCAATGTCGCCCAGCTTGCGGATGACCTCAATGCTCTTTTCCGCTGCCGTTCCCATGGAAAGCAAGGTCTTTCCGGCATCGGAAATATCCCCGAACTCGAAAGGAGTTTCGGCGGCGTAAACACGGAGCTTTTCTACATACTCGGCAGCCGCTGCGGCATCGCCCATCATGACTTTGAATGCCAGACCGGTCTGCTCCATGCGGGCGGCTTCTGCGGAGATTCCACCCAGGGTGGAGAATGCTCCTTTAACCGCAGCGATGGCGGCACCGATGGCAGCAAAAGAGGCAGCAAACTGCCCGGCTAGTCCCTTGACAGATTCCTTGGTCTTGCCGATTTCGCCCTTAATCTCGTTGAGGGCGTTCTGCAGGTCGGAGGCATCCCCGGAGAATGTAAATGTAACGTCAGCCATGTCTGGTCAGGTATTTGAGTCGGTTGTACAGGCTTTGGGCTTCGGCTGCTTCATCTTCGGTGACGCTTCGCCATTCGGTAGAAACGCCCTCGCTGAGCCATGCGGCATGCAGGTATTGCAAGGTCTTGCGGAGCGGCATCCACATGATGTATTCCTCCGTCCACCCCGTCGCTTTAGCTATCGTGAAAATCACGGTGGCGTTCAGCGCGGGGTATGCCCGTTTGGGGAGTCAGTAGCATCCGGCTGCGGAATGGCAGATGCAGCTTGCAACGATGCTTGGTCAGCGGACAACGCTGAGGTGATGACTCGCAGTTCTGCCGGGCTGATACTCATGGCAAACTGGGCGGCTTTGCGCTTCACCTGTGATGGGGTGTTGTAGACGGTCTCCATGACTTCATCGAGGGGAGCGGCGTGTACCCAGATAAACTCGGTCAGAATCCCGATGTCGATATTTGTCAATTCGGCATTGCCTGCGGAAAGTGGGTTGCCCAGCTGGCGCAGGACTTCGAGGGAGCCAAGGGAAATCGGGCTCAGCGTCAGACCGGATTCGGTGCGAGCCGGAGGCTGAATCATAGAACGATTGTTGCTGTCTTCTCGGGAGAATATGGAAATGGTAGGCATAATACATTGCCGGGATGTCAAAAGTATAAGCCGTTCAGACTTGAACGGCTGGCGGCTATATGCTAGACTCCTCTCGCTTTTCCGCCACCACTCGTCTGGTGGGTGTCTGCGTACACCGTCAGCGGAGAGTAAGCAGTCCTTTCCGCTGCGGAACGTAGCCATTTACAGTTACGGAAAACAGTTGAATTGACTGGCGGAAAACCATGTAAGATGTCAGTGACAACATGGATCGAGCTGATAGTGCTCATCGTACAGATAGTGATATTTGTCGTGAAACTCTAAAGGCTCAGCGCAGGTGGGCTCGCCCCCCATCTGCGCACTTCGTGTTATAGCTGATTTTTTTCTAATGTTTTTTTCAAAAAAGCTTGACAGCGGAAGTGTTTTTAGTATCATTTCCTCAGAAGTCCATTCACTGACACATTGGCTTTCCAATTTCGGAGCTTTCCCAATAGGCGTAACGGGAAAGCTCCACTTCTTTTACCCCCTTGTGAACTTGTTAATCAGAATCCCCAACTGGGATTCAGGTGTTCCCTCGGGGATAACGAGGGTCTTGTTACCACGCTTCACCAACTCCACTTTGGGGGCATTGCCGATGTGGTGATTGATAAGCGTGCAAAGGTTTCTCATAGCTGCAGCCATGTAGGCAAGCGGGTGGTCATTGTCGGTGCGGGTAATCCAGCCTTTATCCTGCCACCGGGCAATCATCTCGCTGGCTTTGAACTTGCCATCAAGAGAAGATTCATCAAAGAGCCAGTTCACCACAGGCTCCGTATCCCCGGAAACAGAAAAAGCCGGGCGTTCGGAAAAAGGAATCCCCAAGGCTGTCAGGCATGCCGCCAGCATCAGGGATTCGAGTTCTCCATCGCGGGAACGGATGTAGTTCAGCGCATCAGTTGAGGGTTTCTTTTGCATCAGAAATCATTGCCATCCCATAGAAAACGAATACAGGAATTATCCCGGATGGCAAACAAAGATACCGGATGACAAAAATGGTGTTTTGGAATTGCCCGATTACAACTCATAATCGGGGTGTGAAAAAACAAAAACAAAACCAAA
>JAZNVF010000076.1:0-31392 GCA_045592685.1 Akkermansia sp.
ACAGGGTATCCGGCGAGGAGAGATAAAAGAGTTGCGGCAGGAACATTAGCTCCGGGACCAATCACACGCCGAGAAACCGCCGTATGCCATAAATGGCACGTACGGTGGTGTGAGAGGGGGCGAAAGCCCCCTACTCAATCACAGATACGGCATAATAAGACACGGTTTTAACTTGTCAGGCGGGTGCGTATGGGGTAGAATGCGCAAGTTCAGCGCGCAGGCGCGGAAACCACCATCTCATCTCAGGCCATGACCTTCCTCGAATTCATCCGCAAAAACTCACTGTTAGTCCTCATCGTCATCGTAGCCATCGCTGCCGGTCTGATTATGATGGACTACAGCAATCAGGGCAGTGCTTTCTCCCGCGATTTCCACATTCAGGTGAACGGCACCAATTACAAAACAGCTGATGTGTACAGCCTCGGCGAAAACGCCGAGCAGACCATCCAGAGCCTCGTGAGCTCCACCTACAGCAAACTGCGCGCACGTTTCGATGCCAACGGCGATGAGGAGCTGAGCGCCGACGAGCAGTCAGCCATGAATGCCTGGATTCAGGAGCACCCGGAGGTAGACGCCTCGATGTCGCGCCTGCAATATGTGCTCAATGCCTGGTGCTACGGTCTCTGCAAGCGCAGCGAAGAGAACATCGCCATCAACCGCGCTATGTTGCATGAGGAAGCAAAGGCTCTGGGAATCGTACCCTCCA
This sequence comes from Akkermansia sp., assembly GCA_045592685.1. Lineage (GTDB taxonomy): Bacteria > Verrucomicrobiota > Verrucomicrobiia > Verrucomicrobiales > Akkermansiaceae > Akkermansia. Next base: position 707 of record JAZNVF010000076.1, read on the forward strand.
AAGAGCAGATTGACAGCTACATCACCGGCCTGCCGGCTTTCACCATGGCAGACGGCAGCTTCGACCGCAAACTTTACCAGAACCTCACCGGGTTCTACGACGGCGTGGCCAACAACCCCGCCGAGCAGGCTTTCCGCAGCGTGATTGCCGACATCATCATCTGGGAAACCGTGGGCTCACTCGTCACCACAGATGTGGCCTACAACACCAAGAGCCAGACCGCTATCGTAGACGCCGGCAACCAGAGTCTGAAGGGCAAGACCGCCTGGTTGCCCGCCGACAAGGTTCAGGCTCCGGCCGACCCCACAGAAGATGAGCTCAAAGCCTATTGGGAGGCCAATAAGGAGAAGTACAAGAGCGCCCAGCGCCGCATCGTCTCTGTCTACACCCTTACTCCCGGCAAAGATGTGACAATGGATGCCCTGATGAACACGGCCGATGTTATCATGCAGGATCTCTCACTGGCCAATGGTGCCGGGTTCGATGCCATACTCGACAGCGCCGCAAGCAACCCGGAAAATGCTGAGTTCACTTACAAGAATGAGGACGGCAGCACGCACATCACCCTGCCGCTGACAACTGAGGCAGAGGCCGGCGACGCGCTGAAAATCGAGGTTGACCACAACGGTAAAACCACGACCCTGGCCGCCATTGCCTTCAACGACATCGAATCCGCCACAACCCTGGCCGCCTACGAACAGGCTGGCAAGACAGGCAGCGTTGACAAACTCAGCAGCATTCAGCAGATGCGTGGTTTCTACCCGACCCGCGATGGCAAAGCCGTGCTCATTAAGGTAGAGGCCGTAGAGCTGCCCGCCGTGCTGCCCTTCGAGCAGGCCCGCGAAAGCGCTCTGGCCGACCTGAAAGCAGAGCGTGCTGACAATGCCCTGGCACTTGCAGCGGAAAAACTTTACAAAGAGATGAGCGAAGCCGTAACAGCCGGTGAAAACACTGATGCAGTCTTTGCCAAGGCCACAGCAGCCGGTGCCGAGGTGAGCGATTTCGGGCCCTGCTCACTGGGGCTGAATGCAGACCTGCCCGCCGGTCTGACTACCCAGGCTCTGCTGACCACTGCGACCGGCAAGCTCTGCCCGCTGAACATCCAGCCCGAAGGAGCTCGCATCAGCACCATTACCGAGCGAACCATCCCCGACGACACGCAGTACAACATGGCCAAACTGATGTACCAGCTGCCCGTGAGCAATGCCCAACTGCGCAATCAGGTCATGCTCGATTGGCTCAACACCGCATACATCCGCTACAATGTGCTGCTGGCGGAGTACGTTGAAACCAACACCAAATAACGACAGGCGGCTCACATGGCATTCCCCCCGCAGACCAAATACATCGTGGGCAACGAAGCGTGCGAGCGCTTCAGCTTCTATGGCATGAAGAGCATTCTCGTGCTCTACATGGTGAACGCTCTCGCCATGAGCGAGAGCGATGCCATGGAAGTAGCCCACCTCTTCAATGCCCTTATCTACATTCTACCCCTGCTGGGAGCCTGGATTGCCGACCGTTTTCTGGGGCGTTACCGCACCATTCTGTATGTTTCGCTCTTCTACTGCCTGGGCCACGGCGTACTGGCCACGGCAGACCTGACCCAGAGTCTGGAAATTAAGAGATGGATTCTGCTGACGGGTCTTTTCATCATCGCGCTGGGTGCCGGTGGCATCAAGCCCTGCGTGTCTGCTTTCGTGGGCGACCAGGTCGGTGGATTTGACAGCAAGACCATGACCCGCGTTTATGCGGCTTTCTACTGGTCCATCAACTTCGGCTCCTTCTTCTCATTCCTCGTCATCCCCTGGGTTCACAAGAACTGGGGCTACAGCTGGGCATTTGCCATACCGGGTATTTTCATGGCGCTGGCCACATTCGTCTTCTGGTGCGGACGTCGGCAGTACCTGCACAAGTCCCCTGCCCAGCCTGAGTTTTTACCGGCGCTGCTGTGCCGAATTTTCCGTGGTGCAAGCGTAGCCTGCGAGCGCTTCGGTGGAGCGGCGGTAAGCCGAGCAACGACAACCGCCATCCAGATTGCGGCCTTTATTGTGGTAGCACCGATTGTAATTCTGCTCGGCTATCAAGCGAAAAACGGCGCCACTACCCTGGCTACTCTGAGCGGAGCAGGAGAAACAGCTGCAGGATTCTGCGGTCTGGCCGCTCTGCTGCTCTACATGGCCGCTCTCGTGCTGGCCGGTCTGAAAGCCGCTGCCAGCTTCGGTCTGCAGAATTTCTTCGGCACCACGGGTAGCATGATTTTCAACAAGCGAGAGGTGACCGAACAACTCTACAACGCAGAGCAGCGCAAGGAGGCACGCAACATGCTGCGCGTGCTCACGGTATTCCTGCTCATCATTCCCTTCTGGAGCCTGTTCGACCAGACCTCCACCAGCTGGATTCTGCAGGGGCGCACCATGCAGGAGATTCAGTTCAGCCTGTTTGGCGTCAATTTCTTCTTCGGGGCAGAAGAGATGCAGAGCATCAACCCGGCATTCGTGATGACGCTGGTACCCATCCTCACCCTGCTGGTGTACCCCTACATCGGCAAGTGGAGCAGCCCGCTCAAGCGCATGGGACTGGGTATTGTGCTGGCCGGCGGTTCTTACGGCATCGTCGCCTGGCTGCAAACCCGTCTCGACGCCGGAGAGCAGCTGAGCATCCTCTGGCAGATTATCCCCTACTTCGTCATCACCGTTGCCGAAATTCTCGTGAGCACCACCGGCCTGGAATACGCCTACACCTCTGCCGGTGACAAGCTCAAGAGCATTGTTTCGAGCTTTTGGTATCTCACCAGCACGATGGGCAACTTCCTGGTCATCTATCTGACCGGACTGGTCAACGACCCGGCCTCAACCGAAACATTCCTGCTCTACGGAGCGCTGAGTGTCTGCATTGGTCTGGTGTTCATCTTTGTGACCACACGCCCCGGGTTCAAGGCCGAGGTGTAACCCGTGCAGCAGAAGTAACACCCGACTTAAAAACCCGAAAATCGACCTGTCGCCCCCTGACGGCCTGTCATTCCGGTCGGGCTTATGCCGAATTTGCGTCAGTGTGTGCAAAGGAGCTTGCTTTCAAGCTCCTTTCGGGGTAGAATCGCGCGCATGGCGAACGAAGAAAACACCACCAAAAAGGATTTCATCCGTGAGTGGATAGCCGCAGACCTGGCAGAAGGTCATTGCAAGGCCCCCATCACGCGATTCCCCCCGGAGCCGAACGGCTATCTGCACATCGGTCACGCCAAGGCAATCTGCCTGGACTTCGGCGTGGCAAAAGAGTACGCGCAGCAAGGGGCGGTGTGCCACCTGCGTTTCGATGATACAAACCCCTGCAAGGAAGATGTCGAGTTCGTCAATTCCATACAAGACGACATCAAATGGCTCGGGTTTGACTGGGGCGAACATCTCTACTGGGCCTCTGACATTTTCGATTTCTACTATGAGTGTGCCGTACACCTCATCAAAAATGGCTTGGCATACGTCGACGAGCAAGACCGGGAAACGATGCGAGCCCAGCGCGGCAACCTGACCACCCCGGGTACCCATTCCCCCTACCGTGACCGCTCTGTGGAGGAAAACCTCGCTCAGTTCGAGGCCATGAAAGCCGGCAAATTCCCCGAAGGCGGAGCCGTGCTGCGTGCCAAGATAGACATGGCCAGCAGCAACATGAACATGCGCGACCCCGTCATCTACCGCATTTCCTACGAGCACCACCACAACACCGGCAACAAATGGTGTATCTACCCGATGTACGACTTCGCTCACCCGCTGGAAGACGCCTACGAGTACATCACCCACTCCCTCTGTACACTCGAGTTCGAAAACCACCGTCCGCTTTACGACTGGGTGGTAGAGAATTGCCCCATCCCCGCCGGGTCTCGCCCCCAGCAGCGCGAGTTCTCGCGCCTGAACATTACCTACACCGTCATGAGCAAGCGTAAGCTGCGCCAGATGGTCGAGGAGGGATACGTGGCCGGCTGGGATGACCCCCGCATGCCCACCATCTGCGGTATGCGCCGCCGTGGATACCCCGCACCGGCCATCGTGGACTTCTGCGAGGGCGTGGGTATCACCAAATTCAACGGCAACACCGACGTGGCACGCCTGGAAAATGCCGTACGCGCCGAGCTGAATACCAACGCCGAGCGCCGCATGGCCGTACTGAAACCGCTCAAGCTTGTGCTCACCAACCTGCCCGATGGGTACGAAGAAGAGGTAGAGGTGGTCATCAACCCCGAAAAACCGGAACTGGGCAACCGTAAGCTCACTCTCACAAAAGAGGTGTGGATTGAGCAGGATGACTTCATGATCGAACCGCCCAGGAAGTACAAGCGCATGAGCCCCGGCGCCTGTGTGCGACTGCGCGGTGGTTACTGTGTGGTATGCACCGGTTACGAGACCGACTCCACCGGTCAGGTGACAGAGGTTCATGCGGAGATACTGCCGGGCACCATCGGAGCCAACCCGCCCGAAGGCATACGCTGCAAAGGCGCCATTCACTGGGTATCCGCCCGCTATGGCGTGAAAGCAGAGGTGCGCCTGTATGACCGGCTGTTCAAGGATGAAGCCCCGGATGCCAACCCCGACGGGTTCCTGGCCTCGCTGAATGCGGACTCTCTCACCGTGCTGAAAGATGCCGTGGTAGAACCCGCACTGGCAGCTGCTCCCGCCGAGTTCCTGTGCCAGTTCGAGCGTACGGGCTACTTCGTGGCAGACCGCTACGACCACAGCCCCGAGCACCCCGTGTTCAACCGCTCAGTAGGTCTGCGCGACTCGTGGGCCAAGATGAACAAATAAGCCTTACAACCATCAATATAAAAATTCGGCGGCTGTCGCCGCAGATGATGCGAGTACAGCCGCCGAATGCTTTTTATAAGTTACGATATGAAAAACGTAGAGTTTACCTCGAAGAATGGTGTATTCGACATGAACAGCTTCATCTGCGAGTGCGATGCAGCTGTAAGCGGCATGCCCCTGCCCGCAGAACCACAGTCCCCTGCCCCCACACCCGACCTCGCACCGGTGGCAGATGTCCCGGTGGCAGACGGCACTGACCCCATCACCTACCACCCGCTCGAAGAGGTGCTCTGCGATTTGCGCATGGGCAAGCTTGTGCTCATGACGGATGACCCGCACCGAGAGAACGAGGCTGACCTCGTGTGTGCCGGTCAGTTCGCTACCCCCCAGAATATCAATTTCATGGCCACCCACGCTCGTGGTCTCATCTGCGTGCCCATGGCCCCGGAGCGTGTGGACGCCCTCGGCCTGCCCATGCAGGCTCAGCACAATACCGAAAAACACCACACAGCCTTCACCGTGAGTGTCGATGCCCGAGAGGGTACCACCACCGGTATCAGCGCCTTCGAGCGCTCCATCACCACCATGAAACTCGCAGACCCGCGTGCCAGGCTCGATGACTTCGTGCAGCCCGGGCACTGTTTCCCCCTGCGTGCGGTTGAGGGTGGTGTGATTCGCCGTGCCGGGCACACAGAGGGCACGGTTGACCTGCTGCGCATTGCCGGTATGGAGCCGGTGGGCGTGTGCTGCGAAATCATGAAGGAAGACGGCACCATGGCTCGCCTGGGTGAGCTGGGCTCATTCCAGAAAAAATACGGGCTGAAGGCCTGCTCTCTCGCACAGATTATCGAGCACCGTCAGCACACGGAAAAACTCATCATCAAGGAAGAGGTGGTCAAACTGCCGACCGATTTCGGAGAATTCGAGTGCCATTCCTACCACTCCAAAGTGGACGGCCAGACCCACCTGGCCCTGGTACATGGTACCATCGACCCGGAAAAACCCGTACTCTGCCGTGTACACAGCGAGTGTCTGACGGGGGATGTCTTTGGCAGCCGCCGCTGCGACTGCGGTAGCCAGTTGCACACTGCCATGCGCCGTGTGGCACAGGAAGGCGGCGTGATTCTCTACCTGCGACAGGAGGGGCGTGGTATCGGACTTTCTGCCAAACTGCATGCCTACAAGCTGCAGGAACAGGGGCTCGACACGGTCGATGCCAACATACAGCTCGGTTTCGCACCCGATTTGCGAGATTACGGAGTAGGTGCTCAGATTCTGCGTGATTTGGGCGTGCGCAAGCTGCGCCTGCTCACCAATAATCCCCGCAAGATTGTTGGCCTGGCCGGCCACGGTCTCACCATAGAGGAGCAGCTGCCCATCAGTATTCCTGCACACGAAGACAACAAACACTACCTCGATACCAAGCGCGACCGCATGGGGCACCTCATCTGAAAGCCTTAAACACCAAACGTCCCCCCCCACACACAGCCATGACAGCAGCAGAAAAAGCCCTTTCAACCTTCCGTGAACCACCCTGCATGTACAACTGCGCTCAGACCGTCTGCGCAGCGTTCGACAGAGAGGACCTCATTGAGCCCATGAAAACCTGCGGCGGCGGTCGTGCTCCTGAAGGTATGTGCGGAGCTCTCTACGGGGCCATACAGGTTGCCCCGGAGCGAGCAGATGAGCTGAAAGCCGCTTTCACCACCCGCAATGGCGCCTGGAAATGCTGCGACCTGAAAGGCGGCACACCCCGCGTCGCCTGCCAGCAGTGCGTGACCGTGGCAGCTCAACTGCTCGAAGAGAACTGATTCATTTTTCACTGGCGATTGGCGCCGGGCGAATACTCTCGCTCCGGGCGCCACTGCAAGTGCACCGGACCGAGAAACTGCTGCCAGTCGTCTTCCGTCTGCAAGGAGTAGCTCGCCGTAGTAGCCGCTCTCATGCAGCCGCATGGAATTGAGCCACGGTAATCTGTCGGCTAACTCGCCCCGCTTTGTTCAATGGTGATTGAGTAATCCGGCAATCTGAAACAGGCGCATTTGCCCCGTGCATACGTGAAATTTGCTTGCAAGCGCAGGCTGAACATGCTAGGATGTGGGGTAGCATGAAAGTTATCACCATCTACGGCAGCAAGAGCGACCTTCCGTTCATGGAACCGGCTCGCACCTATTTTGCAGAAAACAGTATTGAACACGAGGAGGTTATATACTCAGCCCACCGCGATTTACCCGCGCTCATCGAGTATCTGAAGGGGCTTGAGACCGAAGGCACGAAGGCTGTGCTGCTCTGTGTGGCCGGGTTGTCTGCGGCGCTGCCCGGGGTAGTGGTCATGAACACCGAGCTGCCGGTCATCGGGGTACCCGTACCCTGCGGTCCGCTCAATGGGGTGGATGCGCTGCTGGCAATCTCGCAGCTGCCCGGCGGGGTACCCGCCACCACCGTAGGTCTGCACAAAAAGACCCCCATCAACGCAGCCATGGCCGCGCACCGCATCATTAACCTCGCCAAGTAACCGGAACCCATTATCGCCATGCCCACTATCAGCGGAGATGACATTGAGCGGGCATTGGATGCCTGGTCTGCCCACCTGTTGAAGGGGCGGGCAGCGCAGGGGTCTGCCCGACTGGCAATCGTCGGCATCGTCAGCCACGGCGACGTGCTGGCTCAGCGGCTGGTAAAACGGCTGGAGACAGCTGGATGTCCGGCGCTCTATGGTGCTATCGACATCACGCTGTACCGCGACGACCTGAACCTGCGCGGCAATCGCCCGGCCCTGCGCAGCTCGCACCTGCCCTTCTCGACGGATGATTTGCACCTGGTGCTGGTGGATGATGTGCTGAGTACCGGTCGGACAGCCCGCGCCGCTCTTGAGGTGCTGTGGGAGTACGGACGCCCTGCCCGGGTGGAGATGCACTGCCTGGCGGATCGCGGCGGTCGCCAGTTACCGATTCAACCGGACTACGCAGCTTTCGACCTGACAAGTGCCGCAGTTGACAAGGTGCAGGTTCACCTGCGCGAGCTCGACGGCACAGACGACATAACCTACTGACCATCTTTCTTTTCTTCTTCGCATGCCATGAACCCGCGCAAGGATTTAATCACCATCGGCTCTCTAAGTGACGAGGATATTCGCACCATACTGACGAGTACCTCGGCTATGAAGGACATCTTCACCAAAAGCGTAAAGAAAGTGCCGGCACTGAAGGGCAAATCGGTACTGACCCTGTTCTACGAACCGAGTACCCGCACACGTTCATCATTTGAAGTGGCGGCACACCGACTTTCGGCCGATGTGACAACCTTCACCGTCTCCACCTCATCCGTCGTGAAGGGTGAGAGCGTGCATGATACGATTGACACGCTCATGAGCATGAAGATGGACTACATTATCGTGCGCCACAAAAACAGCGGAATCCCCGCCGTGATAGCCCGCCACTGCAAAGCTGCCGTCATCAATGCCGGCGATGGTGCTCACGCGCACCCCAGCCAGGCGTTCCTGGATGCATTCACCATACAGGAGAAGTACGGAGAGATAGCCGGGCAGCGGGTCGTCATCATCGGCGATATTCTGCACAGCCGCGTGGCTCGCTCCACCAGCACCATCCTGCGCCGCCTGGGAGCCGAGGTCGCCTACATGGGTCCTGGTCCGCTGGTACCGCCGCAGCAGCACACCGGCATACCCCGCTTCACCAACTGGGATCAGATTTTTGAATGGAAACCTGATGTCATCTACCTTCTGCGCGTGCAGAATGAGCGAATCGACACCCCTTTCTTCCCGGCAGCAGACTACCATGCGGCCTTCGGCGTGACAGAGGAGCGCCTGCGCCGCATAGACGACCTGAACCTCAGTATCATGCACCCCGGTCCGGTCAATCGCGGCGTGGAAATATGCGACGCCGCCATGGAGTACCGCAACTGCCTGATTAACAACCAGGTTGAAAACGGCATCGCTGCCCGCATGAGCATACTTTACCACCTTACCCCCCAGACGCAGTGCCATGACTAATACCTACATCACCAACGCCACCTGGGCCCTCACGGGCGAAAAACTTGACCTGCGCATGGGGCATGGAGATGAACCCGTCAGCATCTATCGCGACGGCATTGCCCTGCCCGGAATCAGCCAGGTAACACCGGCAGGAGAAATGCAGATACCGACCGGAGCGCGGCGGATAGATGCCGAAGGCAAAGTGCTGCTCCCCGCGCTTTTCGACCTGCACGCCACGATTCATATCGAGGGGCACAGCAAGCGCGAAAGTATCTACCGCGCCGGGCAGGCCGCCAATCATGGCGGTGTATGGGGTATGCTGGTCATGCCGTCGCGCGGGTTCGTATTTGACAATGCCGCCACCCTCGACAGTTTCGATGACGCCGTCAGTCAGCGCTCCTTTGCCACCATGGTGCCTGCGGGTTGTATAACCGAGGGGATGAAAGGCGAACAGCAGGCTCCTTACAACACCCTGGCAGCGCGCGGGGTAACGATTCTGAGCGACGGCGGCAACATGCCCGCCAGCCTGCTCATGCTGCACCGTGCCATGAAATATGCGGCGGAGATGGAGCTCACTTTCGCCATACGCGGCGATGTGCCCTGCCTGAGCCACAATACCTACATGCACCCGAGCACAACATCTTACAACCTCGGGCTGCACGGCACACCCGCCTGTGCCGAGGAAATCGGTATAGAAACCATCATCCGCCTGGCGAAAGATGCCGGAGTGCGCCTGCACGTGCAGACGGTCAGCACAGCAGAGGGTGTAGATATCATCCGCCGGGCCAAGGCCGGAGGCATGAAAGGGCTCACGGCCGAAGTGGCGCTGCACCACCTGCTCTATACGCACGAGGATGTGGGCGATTACAACACCACCTTCAAGACTGTACCGCCGCTGCGCGAAAGCACGGACTGTGCAGCTCTGCTCGCCGGTGTGAAAGACGGCACCATCGACTGTATCGTCACCGATCACACGCCCTGTCTGCCATTTGCCAAGAAGCAGGATTTCGTGAGTGCACCGCAGGGCATGGTGGCACTGGATACCTTCCTGCCGGCCATTTACACCCACCTGGTGAAACCCGGCAAGCTGAGCTGGGCAGATGTGGTGCGCGCCTGCTGCACGGCGCCGGTAGGAATCGTGAACCCCTACGATCGCGAGGAGGACCTGCCGATTGCCGCGCCGCTACTGCTTTTCACCCCCGACGAACAGCAACCCGTCACCGCCGAGAGTCTGTGCTGCGGCACCGCCAACAGCCCCATGCTCGGCACGTCTCTCTCAGGAGTTGTCACACTCCCCATCAACCGCTAATTCATTTATAACGCCCCCTCTCTCCACCATGATTATCTACATCATCAGCGATGGCAAGAAAGGCCACCTCTCGCAGACTCGCGGTCTTGCAGAGGCACTGCTGAAACGTGCCGGGCAAACACGCCCGAATGTTCAGCACGCATGCCACGAAGTCTCAATCGTCGGCAAGAGCTGGCTGAGCAAGCTATTCTACAAAGGGAAAGACCTGGATTTGCCACGCCCCGACCTCATACTGTGTGCCGGCCACAGCACACACCTGGCAGCACTGAGTCTAGCGCGCCATCTGCGCTGTCTGTGTATGGTGTGCATGCGCCCCAGTCTGCCGGCGCGCATGTTTGATTTGTGCATCATGCCCCGTCACGATGTACCCGAGGGCGGTGTACCCTCACAGCGCACCTTCCTGACCAACGGAGCTATCAACTGCATCAAACCCCGCCCGGATGTGGAGAAGAAAGAAACCCTGGTACTCATCGGCGGACCGAGCAAGGAGTTCAAGTGGGAAGCCGAGCATGTGCTCAATCAGCTCACGGCCATTGCACGGCAGAGCTCGCGCTCCATTGTGCTCACGACCTCCCGCCGAACCCCGGCAGATTTCGTGCAGGATGTCACAGCAGTATGCCCCAATATCCGCGTGGAACCGGTGGAACAGACCGGCCCGACCTGGGTGGCGGATCACCTGGCCACGGCTCATGAGGTATGGGTCACGCAAGACAGCGTATCAATGGTATACGAGGCGCTCTCCAGCGGAGCGGCCGTGGGAATCATCGAGATGCTGCGCAAAGGCGACCCGCACAAAGACAAGCCCTCGCGTGTGGTTCGCGGGCTCAACATGTTGATAGAGGACGGCGGGGCCACCACTTTCACCGAATGGGCCAAAAGCGCCAATCTCCCCGCACCGAAGCTCATACTCGACGAGGCCGGGCGCGCGGCTGATTACATACTCACAACCTACCCCAGTCTCCTGTCATGAAAGTCATGCATCTCCTGCCCTCGCTCTCATCCGGCGGTGTGGAACAAGTCGTACTCGAACTCTGTGAAGGGCTTTGTGAGCAGGGGGTGGATTGTGTGGTCGTATCGGCGGGCGGTTCGATGGTGCAGGCCATAGAGGCCACCGGTGCGCGCCACATCACGCGCCCCATAGGTCGCAAGAGCCTGAAAACCTTTATACAGGTGGGCAAGATGGTGCGCCTGCTCAAAGAGGAACGCCCCGACATACTGCACCTACACTCGCGCGTGCCGGCCTGGGTAGGGTACCTGGCATGCAAGCGGCTCAAGCCTGAGCATCGCCCGCATATCATCACGACCTTCCACGGCTTTCATTCCGTCAATTTCTACTCAGCAATTATGGCGAAAGGCGACCGGGTGGTAGCAGTGTCTGAGTGCATGAAAGAGCATATCCTGCAGCACTATCCCGGCAGGGTGCAACCGGAGCATATCTGCGTGATACCCAACTCGGTAGATACGGCTCAGAATTACCCCGAATATCGCCCCGGCGATGACTGGTATGCAGCCTGGCACTCCGCCTACCCGGAGCTTGCCGGTAAATACACGCTCTGTCTGCCCGGCCGTATCACCAAATTGAAGGGCGCCACTCACCTGGCCCCCATACTCGCAGAGCTGCACAAGCGCGGCATACCGGCACACGCCGTCATTGTCGGTGAAACCAAAAAGGGCAAAGAGGCCGTGCGACAGGAAATCGTGCAGACACTGGCAGATGCCGGACAGTCGGCCAACGTGACCTGGACCGGTCACCGCACAGACCTGCGAGATGTGCTCTGCGCCTGCGATGTCACGCTCTCGCTGACTCTGCAGCCGGAGTCGTTCGGCAAAACCACGCTGGAGGCACTGGCTCTCGGTCGCCCTGTGGCGGGTTACGAACACGGCGGCGTGGGAGAGCAACTCAGTGTATTCCTGCCCGAGGGGCGAGTTCCCACACGCGACACCGCTGCTATGGCAGACCTGCTGGCTCGCTGGTACAAAGACCGCCCCACCCCGCGACTGCCCCTGCCGGCGCCCTACCGCCGGGCAGACATGATAGAAGCGCACCTGGCCCTCTACCACAGTATCTGCAACAGCTGATTTTACGGCATGAAAGTGCTCCACTACAGTCCGCACATGCAACCCGGCAGCCCCGCAGCGCTAGCCGCCGATTTGGCATGTGCCCTGCAATCGACGGAGTGCGAAAACATAGTCATTGCGCCCCCCAGCGAGCTGCTCAGCCAGCTGCACACGGCCGGGGTGCTCCACGTCTCATGCCGGAAACCCAACGTGCTGACGGCGTGGCGGGAAATCCAGCGTCTGCGAAGGAACCTTCGCAGGCACAAACCCGATGTTGTGCAGGTCTATTCGGCAGATGCAGCCTGGGTGGTCAGCAAGGCCTGCCGCAATCGGCAGAACGTACCGCCGATAGTGGGAGCCGTGACCGGTTATGTATGGCCCGGCACAATGGCACTCGGCTGGAGCCGCTGCGACTGCCACACTGCAATCTGCCGCCACCTGCGAGAGGTACTCACTGCCGACCCGCCCCTGCTGCCGGATACACCATGGGTTATCCCCTACGGTACGGATGAACAGCTCTGCCACCCGGGCTATGTCCCCACCCCGACCTGGTACAAAAACTGGCGGGAACAGCAGCCGGAATATGCACAAAAACTTTCCATCTGCGTGCCGGGAGCCATATCCCCCCTGCACGGGCTTGAGGACATAGCGCCCATACTCACCGGTCTGCTGCGCTCCGGGGTGGAGGCTCAGGTCTACATCGCCGGCGATACCCGCAAGGCTCGCTCAGCCTATGTGGATGAACTGAAGGCTATCTATGCAAGTGCCGGGCTCAGCGAACACATCACCTGGCTGGGGCACCGCTCAGACCTGCGGGATGTGCTCTGTGCCTGCGATATCACCCTCTCGCTGAGCCGCAAACCTGCCACCTGGGACAACGCCATACAAATGGCTCTGGCGCTCGGGCGCCCCGTCGCGGGCTATGACCACGGAGCCGTGGGTGAGTACCTCAGAGCCTTTCTGCCCGAGGGCAAAATCGCGCCCGGAGATATTGCCGGAGTGCTCGATACACTCACCCAATGGAGTGTCTACAGCCCCACACCGGTGCAGGAGATTCCTTACCCCTACCGCCTGGCGGATACAGCCGCCACCTATTTGAGTCTCTACAGAGAAATAACACAATAAACATCATGAAAAAAACACTCGTAGCCTTGTTATGTATAGCCGGATCGCTAATGGCCCAGACCCCGGCTCCGACCAAAACCCTGCCTGCCAATGTACCCGGCATAACCATGCAGAGTTCGCTCTCGTGGTACGACATCGACGCCGGAGTGCGCACGTACCTCATTCTGCTGATGGCCAATTCTATGGAACTGAGTGCAGAATTGCAGGGAGACAGCTCGACGCCCCCCACCCCGGAGCAGCAGTTTGACCTCATGCAGAAGGTGGTAGATGCTACACCGCTCGACAGTCTCAGCGGCGAATACCTCGAGTTTATCAAGGAAGCCAACCAGGTTAACACCAAAATCATCGAAACCCTCAAAAAGGAGAAACCAACCGATATCAAGGGCGTAGTAGAAATTTCCGCCCGCTTCGACGGCGAGCTCAACAAGCTCTATGCTAAGTACCCCCAGGCCGCCCGCTACTTCCGTAAAGATGCGCAGATGTCCATTACCCTCATGCTGATGCGCGAAACCGAGATTCAGCGGGTCACACAGCAGGCACACATGGCCGGCAAGACCCCCGAGGAAATTAATAAAACCGTTGTTGAACACCTGCGCCGCGTAGCTGCCGACCAGCAGTAAAAGGCAGATTTAAGTCACAAGTTGCGATAGACTGGTTTACTCGGTTTTGGGGGGCCAGTCTATTGTTTATTCATCACCCACCCATGTTCCTCTCACCGTTTATCCTGCACAAGGCTGCGGATGAAGATGACAGAGTACAGCTCCACCGACTCATAACCGCCGGAGCTGCGGTCAACAGGGCTGATTTGAAAGGCAGAACTGCTCTCTACCGGGCAGTTGCAGCCCATCACCCGGAATGCGTAAAACTCCTGCTGGCTGTTCCCGGCATCGATGTCAACAAAGCGAGCCACTCCGGTCAAACTCCTCTCAGCGTAGCCATTCAGAAAAACCACACAGAGACGGTGAGACTGCTTCTTTCTGTACCCGGCATAGAAATCAACAAGACGCGGGTCGATGGTATTTCGCTTCTGAGCCATGCGGCAGCCAACGGCTACAGCGAATGTGTGAAATTGCTGCTTGCCACGCCGGGGATTGATATCAATGCGACCTCACCCATCTACTGGGCTGCATGGAAGGGACACCATGAGTGCGTGAAACTTCTGCTTGCTATGCCGGGAATTGATGTGAACTGCGCAAACCAAGCGGGAACATCCCCTCTTATGAAAGCTGCGTGGAAAGGACATGCAGAGTGTGTGCGGCTCCTGCTTACGGCTGGCGGCATCGATGTCAACCGGAGAGATGGTGATGGCTGGTCCGCACTTCACGCAGCGGCCTGCGCCGGGCACATCGAGTGCCTGCGGCAGCTGCTCGCCGCACCTCATATCGACATCACGTGCAAGGACAATGCCGGCAGGACTCCCCTGCAGCAAGCCCGGGCCAAGGGGCACACCGACTGTGCCAGACTTCTCAAAAAAAGCACCGGATTACTGAGCATCATTTTCGGACGCAAGCCCTGATAGCAGACTTTTTTTGTCTGTAAATACGGCTCACGGCTTGAAAATTGTTCAACAATGTGATATATTGCGGCATGCCCAGAATAGCACTCATCCAGCAAGAGGCCGTAGCAGACCCCGCAGAGAACAAGCGCCTGCAAATGGCCGCCATGAGAGAGGCCGCTGCCGGCGGAGCGCAGATTATCTGCACTCAGGAGATGTGCACCACGCTCTACTTCTGCCGCACGCAGGATTGTGACCTGTTCGACACCGCCGAGCCCATCCCCGGGCCGTGGACTCAGGAACTCTGCGAGCTGGCCCGCGAGCTGGGCGTGGTTATCGTAGCCGCCGGGTTCGAGAAACGCGCCACGGGCATTTACCACAACACAGCCTGGGTTATCGATGCCGATGGCACTTACCTGGGCATGTACCGTAAGATGCACATACCGCAGGACCCCGGTTTTGAGGAGAAATTCTACTTTACACCCGGCGATTTGGGTTACAAGAGCTTTGAAACTAGGTTCGGTCGCATTGGCGTGCTCATCTGCTGGGACCAGTGGTACCCGGAGGCCGCCCGCCTGACCGCCATGGAGGGGGCAGAAATCATCTTCTACCCCACCGCTATTGGCTGGATTCCCGGGGAGGAGCCGCTCTACACCGCCCAGCACTGCGCATGGGAGACCGTACAGCGTGGCCACGGTGTGGCCAACGGTTGCTACATCTGCGCCGTCAACCGCTGCGGCACTGAGGGCGAAACCACCTTCTGGGGGCAGAGCTTCGTGAGCGACTATTGCGGGCAGATTGTGGCCAAGGCCCCGGTGAGCGAGCGTACCATCCTGTACGCTGACCTCGACCTGGCCGCGCTGGAGGCCCACCGCCGTATATGGCCCTTCTTCCGCGACCGCCGTATCGATTCCTACGGCGGCATCACCCGCCGCTGGGGTAAATAATTTCCGTATGAGTACCGACATCATCGTCACAGAACAAAAGCCCCCGCTGCGTGTTATCGTGGTGGGTATGGGCGTGCGCTCCATGATATACACGCGCGTGGCTCTCACCAACCCCGAATTGCTGGAAATTGTCGGCGTGGTAGATGTGGATGCCAAGCGCCGCGAATACGCCCGGGTGACCTTCGGTATCGACCCGGCAAATTGTTTTGACACGGTAGAGGCTCTGGTAGCAGTGCCAAAGTTTGCAGATGCCGTCATCAATGGCACCATGGACAGACTGCATGTGAGCACCAGCCTGCCGCTGCTGCGGCATGGCTACGACATGCTGCTGGAAAAACCCTTTGCTCTGAATGAAGAAGAAGCCCGGGTGCTGCTTGCCTGCGCGGCGGAGACAGGACGCACCGTCATGGTCTGCCACGTGCTGCGCTATTCACCCTTCTACCAGCGGCTCAAGCATGTCATGCAGAGCGGCGAAATCGGAAAGGTCATCAACATCCGCATGTCAGCACAGGTGAATTACTTCCACGAAAGTGTATCGTTCGTGCGTGGTAAATATGCCAGTGCCGAAATCTGCGGCTCAGGCATGCTCCTTACCAAGTGCAGCCACGACCTCGACCTGATGGCCTGGCTGATGGGTGACAACAAGCCTCGCCGTATTGCCAGCGTGGGCAGCATGTTCCAGTTCGTGCCGGCGAACGCCCCGGAGGGTGCCGGTACCCGCTGCCTGACAGACTGTCCCGCAGCCGTTGAGAGGGATTGCCCCTACTCCGCACGCCGTCTCTACATCGAAAAACCCCAGCGCTGGGCCGATAATGTGTGGCACGACAGCAACATGAAACGCCCCGAAACGGATGAGGAGAAAGCCGCCGCTCTCAGTGCTGAGGATAATCCCTACGGTGCCTGTGTCTACCACTGCCAAACCGATATTGTTGACCACCAGTCGGTACTTATTGAGTACAGCGATGGTGCCACCGGCACCTTCTCGATGACGGGCGGGGCCTCCATCTCCAATCGCCGTGTGCATGTCACCGGCACCAGGGGAGAGGTATACGGCACCTTCGAGAACAACCGTTTCACCATATCGGCCATCGTACCCGGCGCCCCCGAGGGGCGAGTGAAACATGTGGTCGATGTCACAGAGGCTCAGGAGGGGCGCCATCACGGCGGCGGAGACCGTGAGGTGGTGCTCGATTTCATCGCCTACCTGCGCGGCGAGCCAACCTCCCCGGGGCTGACACTGCTGGAGGATTCCGTCACAGGGCACCGAATCGTGTTCCTGGCCGAACAATCGCGCCTGGCAGACGGCGCCATGCAAAACTGGTAACCCCCTCCCTGCATTCATGCCTGCCCCTGTCAGCAACAAACCAACCCCCGACTTCCACTATCCCGACCTGCCCATATCGCGCCGTCGGCAGGAGATTGCGGCGGCTCTTCGCCGCCACCAGGTCGTGGTCGTGGTGGGCGAAACCGGTAGCGGTAAGACGACCCAGCTGCCCAAAATCGCGCTTGAAGTGGCAGGTAACCGCCGAGGTATGCTGGGCTGTACCCAGCCCCGCCGACTCGCAGCCGTGGCCGTTGCGCGCCGCATAGCCGAAGAGGTTGGCTGCGAACTGGGCGAATATGTGGGCTATCAGGTGCGATTCGACGACAAGACCGGGCACGACACCCGGCTCAAGCTCATGACGGACGGCATATTGCTGGCCGAAACACAAGATGACCGCGACCTGCGCAAGTACCACACCATCATACTCGACGAGGCTCACGAACGCAGTCTCAATATCGACTTCCTGCTCGGGTACATGAAATTACTGCTGGCTCGCCGCCCCGACCTCAAGCTCATCATCTCCTCCGCCACGATGGATGCCGGCTCATTCTCCGAGTTCTTCGGCGGAGCCCCCATCATCAACGTCGAGGGGCGCACCTACCACGTCGACCTGCACTACATGCCGCAGCGCCACCCGGACGAGGAGTTGCCGCAACACGTGGCCCGCGCCGTCGGCTGGCTGTCAGAGTATGATGAAAAGGGCGATGTGCTGGTATTCCTGCCCGGCGAGCGGGAAATCCGCGACTGTGCCGACGAGCTCAACGCGCTGAACCTGCCGCGCACCGATATTCTGCCACTTTTTGCCCGCCTGGGGCTGGGTGAGCAGCAACGAATCTTCCACCCGGGCAAGGGCACACGCCGAATCGTGCTGGCTACCAACGTGGCCGAAACCTCTCTCACCATACCCGGTATTATCTACGTTATCGACAGTGGCCTGGCCCGCATATCCCGCTACCTGCCGGGGCGCCAGATTCAGCGATTGCAGGTCGAGCCAATCTCGCAGGCCAGTGCGCGCCAGAGAGCCGGGCGCTGCGGTCGTGTGACTGAGGGTGTGTGTATTCGCCTGTACTCAGAGACAGATTTTGAGGGGAGGGATGCTTTCACCGACCCGGAAATCAAGCGCAGTGCGCTGGCGGGGGTTATCCTGCGCATGGCGGATTTGCGCTTACCGCCGCTGGGGGAATTCCCCCTGCCCGACCCGCCCAGCTCACGGCTGATAAACGAGGGCTACAAGACACTGAGGGAAATCGGAGCACTGGATCGGCACAAGAAGATGACCGACGTCGGTCGCAGTCTGGCCCGCCTGCCGCTCGACCCGAGGCTGGGGCGCATGCTGCTCGAAGCTGAGCATGAGCACTGTTTGCCAGAGTTGCTGGTGATAGTGGCAGGCCTGAGTATCATGGACCCGCGCGAGCGCCCGCAGGAGTTCGCTACCCAGGCCGACCAGGCACACGCTCAGTGGAAAAACCCCGACAGCGATTTTCTCTCCATGCTCACCCTGTGGCGCAGCACGCTGGAGTTCCGGGAGAAACGCACCCTCAAGCGCAACCAACTGCGCAAGTGGTGTACGAAAAACTACATCAATTTCCTGCGAACTGTCGAATGGCACAACCTCGTGCAGGACCTCGCCTCGGCCCTGCAGGATACGCTGCGCTGGCGCATACCGGAACTGCCGCCGGCTGAGCAACAGGCCACGCCTGACATGATTCACCGTTCCCTGCTGGCCGGAGCTCCGCTGCAAATCGGGGTCTGGCGCCCGGAGGACAAGGTGTACCGAGGAGCCGGCGGGCGCGATTTCTCAATATTCCCGGGCAGCGGGATGTTCCGCCGCAACAAGCGGGCGGAGTGGATATTCGGCGCTGAGCTGGTAGAGACCAGTCGTCTGTTCATGCGCCGCTGTGCCGTACTCGACCCAGCCTGGGTGGAACAGGTCGCACCACAGCTCTGCTCGCTGCACGCCTACGATGCGGCGTGGGACAAGGCTGCCGGTGTGGTCTACGCCAAAGAGCGTGTAACCTGCGGCGGACTCACCATCATCGACGGCCGTCGCATATCCTACGCGCGCTACAACATGCCAGCCGCACGCGAAATCATGATTCGCGATGGTATACTCGACATGCAGTTGCGCGATGAGCCCCCTTTCTTACAGCACTTGCAGGTCATGCGCGAGCAAGTGCGCACAGCAGAGGCCAAGCTGCGCCGCCGTGACCTGCTGTGGTGTGCCGAGGGCGTGTACAACTTCTTCGACGAACGACTGCCGAAAGACTGTGCCTCAGCAAAATCTCTGCGCCGCTGGCGAGAGAAAGCCGAGAAAGAGAATCCGCAAGTTCTGTTCGTGCCCTACGATAGCTGCGTATACCCCGGGGAGGACCACGCCCCCGCCGACCTCTACCCGGATGAACTACATGTCGCCGGCGGCGAGTACCCTGTATACTACGCTCACAACCCCGGCGAAGCAGACGACGGCGTGACACTCGGTGTGCATATTGACCAACTGCCGGCGTTCCCCGACTGGTTGCCGGAGTGGGGAGTACAGGCACACCTGGCCGACCGGGCGGAAATCCTGCTGCGCACCCTGCCGAAAGATGTGCGACAGTTCCTCATGCCCATAGGTCAGGCGGCAGATGATTTTGCAGAGGATTGGTACGACAAAGAACCCGACCGACCGCTGGGACAGGCTCTGGCGGAGTTCGTGATGCGACGCACGCAGAAATTCTGCAACGCACAGCAGTTCGACCTCTCCCGACTGCCCGCCGATTTGGTAACAAAGGTCTGGGTCTGTGATGATGACGGCAAAGAACTGGCAATGGGCAGTGATATGACAGCCCTGCGGGAGCGCTTGCAGAGTTACCAGGAAAAACAGTTCCGCAAGCGTGCCTCGCGCACCTTCTCTGCCACGGCCATGACCCGCTGGGACTGTGGTGACCTGCCAGCCACCATCGATGTGGGCAACGGCACCGGCTACCCCGCCCTGTGCGACGATGGCGAACGCGTGCGTATCAAGGTCTACCCCACCCAGGCAGAGGCCGACCGAGCCCACCGCTTCGGTGTGCGCAGACTGGCCTTGCTGCGCCACGGCGACTTCATCAGCAGCATACGCAAGCGCCTGCCCATCAAATCAGTTGAGGCCAAGCTCGCCATGAGCACCCTTGGCAGCCAACCGAAAAACAACGTGGCCGATACCATCTATGCCGCGATGGATACCACGCTTACCCCCCTGCCACGTACAGCCGCTGAGTTCGATGCCGCCTGCCTGCGCATGCGCGAAAGGCTCTACGATACCATCTGCGGAACTATCAGCAAACTCTGGGAGCAACTCGCCGCCACCGATTCCGCCCTGCGCACCTACTGTCTGACCGCAGCCCGCGACCGCTACGCTGCAAGGATTGCAGAAGATTTACAGCGAGAGTGGCAATGGCTTACACGCGCCTTCTTCCTGTCGGATGCCGAACCGGCCACCCTGCAAGACATCAGCCGATTTGCCCGGGGCTTGCAGCAACGACTGCAGAAGATAGCCCAGCAGCCTGCAGCCCGCGAGCTGGAGCGAATCGACAGTGTAACAGCAGCTATTCGCCCTGACTTTTACGATGAATATCCCCGGCACAGCCAATCTCCTGCCTGGCTGGCGTACGGGCTTATGGTGGCAGAGTTCCGCCTCTCCATCTTTGCCCCCACATTATCTGTCAAGGGGCGTGCTTCAACCAAAAAACTGGCAGCAGCCGGTGAACTTCTGTAAAACTCGAATGAAACGCCTGTCTGCACTATCTATCACACTGCTGCTCTGCTCCTGCGATGAGGGGCAGAAACCGGAGCCGTATACCGGTCAGAGTGCACACTGGCAGCAGAAAGCCGTGCCAATCTCGCTGCAATGCGCGGCCTGCCATGCCAGGGAGTTTGAAGACTGGGCCGGTAGTGACCACGCCTGGGCATACCGGAATGTTGACCCGGAGCTGGATTCCGAGCCATTCCACGGGCAGCGCCTGCAGGCACATGGCTCAGAATTGCGCTTTACCACGGCACGCAACGGGCAACTGCTGCTGGCTGACAGCGAAAGCAAGCGCAACTTTACCGTACACTCCGTGCTGGGGCGCCGGCCGCTGGTGCAGTATCTGGTAGTGGGTAAGGATGGCGGGCTGCACACCCCGAGCGCCGCATGGGATGTCAACCGCCGAGAGTGGTTCGATATGTTCGAGGCGGATACACGCCTGAGCAGCGAGGGAGCAGCTACCCGCAGCGCCGGTGACTGGGGGCACTGGCTGGGGCGTGGCATGAATTGGAACTCACAGTGTGCCTGGTGCCATACCTCCCACTTCCGCAAGAAGTATGATGCCGCAACCGACCGCTACAGCTCCTCCTGGAAAGAACCCGGCGTCACATGCATACAGTGCCACAAACTCGCCACTGCATCAACTGCCGACGGCTGTATGGTAACACCGGGCGACCGCAAGCTCTCCGCTCAGCAGATACACGACAACTGTGCCACCTGCCATGCTCGGCGCGAGGAGCTCGATGATACTTTTGTAGTGGGTGATAAGTTCGACGACCACTTCCGACTTGAGCTGCCCATCATCCCGGGGATATTCTGGCCCAACGGCATGCAGCGAGATGAGGATTACTGCGAAACCGGTCTGCGCCTGAGCCGCATGGGTCATGCGGGGGTAACCTGCCTGGACTGCCACGACCCTCACACCGCAGAGCTTAAGCTCCCGCAGGAGGACAACGCCCTGTGCATGCGCTGCCATGCCACCGGTACCCCGGTGGGAGATACGCCCAGCCCAGTCATCGACCCGGCCACACACAGCCCCTGCCCGCCCGGCAGCAAGGGCGCGCGCTGCGTTGAGTGCCACATGCCCGAGAGCCCCTACATGGCACGTGACCCCCGCCGTGACCACTCGTTCAACTCGCCCGACCCTGAGCTGAGCGTCGAAATCGGCGTGCCGAATGCCTGCGTGACCTGCCACACGGACAAAAATCACGCCTGGGCTGCCGAGGTGATTGCCAAAACATACCCGGAGCGCAAAACGACCCGTTACAGAGCCCGCACCCGCGCCGTGCACAGGGCGCTTGCCGGCAACAGCAACAGCCCGGAACTTCTCGCAGCCCTGGCAAAGGAAGAGGTGCCCGGCTGGCGCGCCACCCTTCTGGAGCTGCTGGCCAGGCTGGAGCCGACGGATGAAATCCGGCAGGCCGCACGCACTGCCATGGCAGACAAAAATGCCATGGTGCGCGCCGCTGCAGCCCGGGTTCTGCGCGAAGATGCGCTGCCACTCATCAACGACCCGGTGAAAATCGTGCGGCGCGCTGCGGCCTGGCAGAACATTAATCACGTGGCAAACAGCCCCGGAGCCAAAAAAGCCCTTGCAGAGCTGACGTCCATTGCACACCACCAATCAGACCAACCCACAGGTGCCATGTTGCTCGCTATGCTGGCAGATGCCCGTGGCGATACTGCCGAGGCCGAGCGCCAGTACAAGCGGGCGATTGCCCTCGACCCATCCTCAGCCGTTGCCTATATGGACTACGCCGTGCTGCTGGCCCGCCTGAACCGCCCGATGGATGCTCTGCATCAAATGCTTAACTGCACCCGAAAGGCACCGCATGACCCCGAAGGTTTCTACCGGCTCGGGCTCATACTCATGGAAGTGCAGCAATACGACTACGCACTGAATGCTTTCGACAAGGCACTGCAACTCGCCCCCGATTTCCACCACGCACGTAACTACAAAGCCATGATTCTGCAACACCTCGGTCGCGGCAATGAGGCTCAGAAAGAAATGGAGATACTGCGCGCCCTTCAATCACCCCCCACCCCGTCTCAACCATGAACTTCGATGCTCAAACCACTATTCTGCTCGCCCTTGCGGTGCTTCTTATCTTCATCGTGATTTTCTCTCTGCTCAAAGGGGTAATCCGTATGATTCTTCTGGCCATTGCCGTCATCGGCAGTATAGCGGTGTGGATATTCCTGCAGAACAAAGGCTTTACCCTGCTGGCGCTGGTGACAGATACCCCCCGGAACTGGATGGTACAGGTTCTGGCCTGGGGATTGAGTATTTTCACCTTTGCTGTATTCTTCCATGGCATGAACTGGTTCTCTCAGCTTTTCTCATGGCGTCGGGGGGGAGCCAGCACGGGCGGAATTCTGACCACCATTCTCATGAGTGCACTCATGATTTGGGTAGCAACGGTTGGGGTTTCCTATTACGGCAACATTGCCCGCATATCCTACTACTGCGATCTGGCTGCCGCCCACAGCAAGGGCGAGGGGAACCCTGCTATGCCTTGGTTCACCCGAGCGAAAAATGCCATTCGCAAGGCAGATGCCACGGCGTGGCTCGAAAGTATAGACCCGCTGGAGAGCCAGGCTCAGGCCAATCTTGCCTGCCTGGTAGCTTACGGATGCTCACTCTCTGAGGAGGAATTCACCCGGTTCTACAACGAGCGGCTCGCTCACAGCAAAGTACCACACCCCACGAGATTTCTCGAACTCTTCCGTGATAAAGGTCTGCGCACACTGGTCGAGGAAGGCCGCTATGTCACCCTGCTGGAAAATGAGCGGCTCAACGCTTTCCTGCAATTTGGCAATACGGCTGAAATCCTCGAAAATATTATCTGAAGTTGCTTACTTCATTCTGCGTGCAAGCAGGCCTGCACCGACCACGGCCAAACCACCGGTCAGGAACACGAGCTGAGGGCCACCGGTCCAGGTCCAAATCAACCCGCCGACAATACCGTAAGCAATGGACGCCACGTGGTTAATGGCAATCCCCGTGTAAATGCAGGGGGTGATGTCGCTGCGGCGCTCACCGCATATCCTCGCTATGTAGGTAGTGCGTGCCATGCCCATGGCAAAGAGTACCTTATCAAGTACAAAACAGCACGCTACTGCACCAACCGCCCACTCAGCCGGTAAAATCTCCGGGGCGAAGGCATAGATAAGACAGAGCACAGAAAGAGCCATACTGTCGAAAATTGTGATACGGCGTTCACCGTAGCGCTTGATACATACCCCGATGAAAGGTTGAGCAAACAAGCCGATGACGCCCGCACACAGCACAATCATGCCGATGCGACCGGGGGGTTGCTGCAAGGTGTTTACCAACAGCCAGAACCCAAAGGTCATATAGAGCTGTTTGCGAATGCCGTGCAGGGTTTCTATGCCATAGTATACTGCATATTCGCGCCGGAGGATGAAGTTCTCTCGCACACTCCGGCGACGGGGAAACTCAGGCGCTCTGATGCAGAAGAGCAACAGAGCCGATATGACAAACACGGCAATGACCAGAAGATAATCCCACGCAAAGTCCTGGTTGAACTTCCACTTCACCCAGATAAACAAAGCACCGAGCAGAGATGCTGCCGTGCCGAGTGCTCGCATCTGCCCCAGGCGCAGGCTCCGGTTTTCAGGGCGAGCCGTATGCATCACTATCGAATCTACCGTCCCCATCAATATATGCAGCCCCAGACTGGCTGTTACTACGCTCAGGCTCAGCTGCAGCAGGGTTGCCCCCTGCCCCCACATCAGCATGAGAAATGTTCCCAGCGCCGCCAAAAGTACAGACACTGCTGCCAATCTCACTTCGTTCAGAAAAAACAATGCCCCCATCACAAACAGGCTCAACACCCCCGGCAGCTCTCGCGGCAGTTCCATCAACCCGCGTTCGCCTGCATCCAGGTGCAGCACGTCGCTCAGGTAATTGCTGAACAGTACATCATACAACCCCCCGCCAAGCTGTGCCAGAAACAATGCCACCAGCACTGCTACCATGACTTTTCTTATTCCTTTGCTCTCGCTCATCTCGCTGCTCAGGATAGTACAATATACAGGTTTTGGCAACAACAAATCACGTAATTATCCTTTTCTCCTACCTTTTTCGTATGTTTTTGCTTGACATCAATCGTCAAATGAGCTATAGAAAAGTCAACCGACAGAAAGGAGCCAAGGAAAATGAAGAATACACTCATCTATGCAGCCACGCTGCTTGCCACAGTAACCCCGCTTTCGCAGGCAGACACCCCGTACAACGCCCCGCAGCGGGTCATCTACCGAGCCGCTGCAGCCGGAGCGGCCGAACTGCGGCAAGCGCTGGCCACCGGTCTGAATATCAATGCTGTTGATGATGATATGGAGACCGCGCTCATGCGTGCTGCCGACAAAGGAAATCTTGTAGCCGTGCGCAACCTCATCGCAGCCGGAGCAGATGTCAACCGACAGGATGAAGACGGCGAGACAGCCCTCATGCAGGCCGCCGATGACGGCTACACGGAAATCGTGCAGGCGCTCATCGCAGCCGGAGCAAATGTTACCCTGCGCAACGAAGACGGGGAGACCGCACTCGACATAGCCACCGAAGAGCGTCACAACCGTACGGCGGAAGTTCTGAGAAACGCACGCTGATTTACAACCCGAGCGTTTCCACCGCATCGATGTAGTCCTGGCCGTGAATAAACTCGGCCAGGATTTTTGTTCCGGTCAGTTCGGCGATTACGCAGGCATTGGTAACGGAGGCTGTGCTCCATTCCTCACCGATATGGTTGAGAATAATCCCCCTGCACTCCAGCCCCCGGGAACGTATAGCACTGAGGGTAAGCTGCACCAGCCCGGCAGCACCGGGGCGGTTGTTAACCACGAGAATAACCGGCAAGCCCAGAGACTCGGCCAAATCCGCCATACTCACCCCCTGGGCGAGCGGGGTTTCCCACGAGCCGCAGCCCTCTACCAGAACCACATTGTGAGCAGCAGCCAATTGTTCATACCCCTGCACCAGGCTGGAGAGGTCGATTGATTTGCGCTCCATCTCCGCCGCCATTACCGGTTCTGCCAGAGTACGCAGATAAACGGGATTGATATGTTCAAGCTTATAGGTGGGTTGACCAGCGACATCGCGTATAAGCCGGGCCTCTGAGCGTTCACCACAGGCCACGGGCTTGTAGCCCATGGCATCGATACCACGGGCACACAAATCGCGCAACAGAGCACAGGTCACATAGGTTTTCCCCACACCACAATCGGTACCCGCAATGAAAAAATGCTGCAACATGTTATTACTCAGGAATGGAAATACGTATTTCATCAAGCCCCCAGTCATTGCTGCCCTCGACATAGCGCATCTGAACCCAGAACCACACGAATATCGCAAGCCCCAGGCAAATGAGCTTAGCCTTCCAGTTATTGGTGATACGCGAGCGCAGGGTGCGCTGCTCAGGGTTTAACAGTCGACGGAGTTTGTGCAGTAGGGGCATGGCTGTAAATAAGTTCGGTTAATCGGGCAGAAAGCAGCTGAACGGAAAGATCCCGCTGCACCACATTACCGACCACGAGAGAGACGGAACCGGTTTCTTCGGAGACGATGATGACGACAGCATCCGACGTTTCTGCCAGGCCGATACCGGCACGGTGGCGAAGCCCAAGGGAGCGGTCTTTGAGCTCGCGGTTGGAGACGGGCAGAATACAGGCAGCGGCAACAATACGTTCGTTGTTGATGATAACCGCGCCGTCATGCAGCATGGTTTTGGGCATGAAAATGGTACCGATAAGTTCGCGGCTACAGACAGAATCGAGCTCTGTACCGGTTTTGACGAACTCGGAGAGTTTGTTATTGCGGCAGATGGCGATAAGAGCCCCATAGCGCTTGCTGACCAGGAATGAAACAGAATCGCAAATGCAGGTGACAAAGTCCTCATTCCGCTCACGTGACCACAAGCGCCCGAGCACACGGTGGGCACCCAGTTTGGCAAGAGCAGTTCGCAGTTCGGGGTGGAACAGGATGAACAGAATAACCAACAGCGTGCCCGGCCCGAGGAATGAACCGGCTATCTGTTGCAGCACCGCAGCGTGCGTTACTTCCAGCAGCACGGTTGCCAGACCAATGATGAGCACCAGACCAGCCATGATAGCCGCAGCACGAGAGTCCTTGAATGCACGATAGAGCTGGTAGAACACTATCCACAGAACAAATATCTCGAAAACAGCTCTCAGTACGAACGGTACATCCATGCCTCGATTCTACTCCATTTCCCCCCGCTGTGCAAGTCAAATGATTGACACAGCCGACAGACGTGAGTTATAAAATCAAATGTGACACTGAAAGCCCACCCAAAAAAGTCACCGAAGGTGCAAAAAAAAGCCCTTGCCCGCATGTATGCCGCGATGAAACAAAAAAGAGATATTTTTCGATATTGTAGGAGACATAATACCTATGAAATATAACGACAAACAACACTTCACGATGATGAAAAGCACCCAGGTGGATTGTATCTCACCCTCAAAAAAGGCAAACATATAAACGAATCAGTACGTCAGCAAATTGAATACTCGCGCCCCTAATGCATGTCCGTTGCTCAAGTTGCAACACTTTTGCAACGACATAGCTCTACTGTCTGTCGGGAACATAAAAGAGGAACCGTTTTAAACAAAAGAGAAGTGTCAGTTCTGTGACTGGATTTTTGAGGCAATGCGGCCATGCCTACACTTCCAAATCGCGCAAAAAAATGGATTGACATCAGGGGCTACAGAATGATATAAGAATCACGTGCGCCGAATGCACACAAGAGAGGGGGCTTAAATTAACCTCTTGCGTGTCGAAATAATGGCGCCGGTTTATCTCCTGTACTATATTAAACATGCTATTTAATACTCCTGAATTTTGCGGATTTTTCATATTGACCGCAATCTTGACTTTTATCCTAAACAAATTCGAATTCCTGATTATTCGAAATATTGTTCTGCTCGCTATTTCCTATGCCTTTTATGCGAACCTGCATCTCTACTACCCGTTATTACTGCTCTATGTAACCTTGGTGGCATATTTCAGCGGAAGATTATTGAAAATAGAAACAAGCAGCACCTCGTCACGCACCTGGATTGTAACTGCTTCTGTTATTCTCTCACTGTTACCTCTGCTCACGCTCAAATATGCACCTGCTTATACGGATAGTGTGTGGTTACCCGTCGGCCTGTCATTTTTTACATTCCAGGCAATGACCTACACTCTGGACATTTATCGCAAAAAAATTACAGAACCCTTTTCTTTATTGGATGTTGCGCTTTTTACAGCCTTTTTTCCGACCCTACTTTCCGGCCCCATAGAACGCGCGCGAAATCTCATTCCTCAACTCAGATTGAAGTTTCCCATGAACTGGGATAACGCTGTCATCGGAGCCCAATATTTTGCGTGGGGGTTATTCAAAAAAATCGTCATAGCAGACAGAATTGCTGAATGGGTGGATAAAATATATTCTCAAGGGCTCTCGGAAAGCGGAAGCACTCTTGCCATTACAGCCGTATTGTACAGCATTCAAATATACTGCGATTTCAGTGGCTATGCCTCCATGGCTCTCGGCTGCGGGCGAATGATTGGTATACGCCTTACCGAAAACTTTAATTTCCCATATTTTGCCTGTTCCATAAAAGATTTCTGGCGACGCTGGCATATCTCCCTAACCAGTTGGTTTACTGAATATGTTTACAT
The DNA here is from genome assembly GCA_045592685.1 of Akkermansia sp. GTDB lineage: Bacteria > Verrucomicrobiota > Verrucomicrobiia > Verrucomicrobiales > Akkermansiaceae > Akkermansia. Next base: position 29,220 of record JAZNVF010000076.1, read on the forward strand.
ATCTCTCGGCGGCAACAGAGTTTCAAAGCTTCGCTGGGTATGCAACATATCAGCCGTTTTCCTGCTCAGTGGTATCTGGCACGGTGCCACTTGGTCATTTGTTATCTGGGGGGCAGTTCATGGAGTTTTATATCTTATTGAACATTTCTGCCATATCAAAAACAAATCAGCGGTCTACGGAATCTTTGTCTTCATCGGAGTTACCCTTGCCTGGGTATTCTTCCGAATTCCGGATACTGAGCTGGCTTGCCGAATAATAGCAAAAATGTTTACGGGTCCATGGTTACCCTTCGGTATTATTTCTTACATGGAACAAACTGTTCTGGCTATGTGCCTGCTTTGTCTCATGTTTGTCGCTGTCGAATATGCAGCATACAAACAATGGTATTCCCGACACTGGTTATTCCAAGCTGCAGCTTTCGCCTTTCTACTTGTTACCACGGCTCTTTTTGCTGTAAGTTCAGACAAATTCGTATACTTTCAATTCTGAACTCATGAAAAAACGTATCATTCGCATCATCATTTTTCTGCTGATTTTTCTGGGATTAGACTGGAGCGTATCCAGCATCCTCCGCATGGGAATGGAACGATATTATGGCATCGGCCAAGATGCCGATATCCTCGTCATCGGGCATTCGCACATGATGAAAACATGCAATAAAATAAAACTAGAAAAAGAGCTTAAGCTGAAAATCGCTAAATATTGCCGCGAAGGCGTCTTAGTGCCTCAGCGACAAAAGATGGTTCAGCATTTCCTCGAAGCTCAAAAAAATCATACAGTTCCCTTAGTTCTCTATGGTGTTGATCCCCTCATGTTTGCCAACAGCGATGATTTAAGCACCAACTCTTACAAACTCTTCTATCCATTCATGGAGACCCCCATCATGGATGAATATGTGCGCGAGGAAGCATCTCTATGGGATTATTCCCTACATAAATATGTCCGAACTACTCGATTTTCCGACACAGCTATTTATCGCTCTGCGCGCGGTTGGCTTGGCTACTGGGAAAGTTTGGCTGCAGGTACTATCAGCGATGCTGACTGGAAGAAACCCAGGCCATGGAAAGTTTTCATGCCGGAAAAAAATGTAAAAATCTTTCGCGATACCATCAACCAGTTAGTTGCCTGCGGTGCTCATGTTGTATTGGTATATCCGTCTATCGTTAAATCGTACGAAACCTCTAATCCTGAGGCTTTCCAATACATGATGAACTATTTCCGAACTCTAGCCGACGATAATCCGAATATTGATTTCCTGAACTATGCTCCCCTCATCAGCCACCATCAGGAATTCTTTGAAGACCCGGTGCACATAAACCGTAAGGGTGAAATTGTGTTTACCAATGAACTCATCAAGGACTTGAAAATAATTATTGCCAAAAAAGGGGCACTGCGTCAGAAAAGTAACGGAATGACGAACTGAGGCGCACCAGCCTCCGAGAGTTGTGGTAATATGTGGTTGGAATGAAAAAATACCGGCTCTTGAGATGAAGGTCTGGCGCACCTCTGCGTCAGATTAAACTGGCGCCATTCTTTCGACACTTAGGAAGCCAATTTAAGCCCCTCTCTTGCGTGCATGTGGCGTATGAGCCTCTTATATCATTCTATACCCCCTGATGTCAAACCATTTTTGGCGCGATTTTGAAGCGTAGGCATGGCGTCCCGAGCTTAGAGAGGGCGCGGAGCGAAGCGACGCGAGCCGTGCCGGAGCGGAAAAATCGCGCCAAAAATTCGCCGGCAGGGGGGGGTGGCGTGATTCTCCCTATACATCAGGGGACTACAATTCTTTAGCGATGAATGCGGCCTTTCTCGGTTATAGTATTCCATCCACTCGGATGTCATTTCTATAGCCTCGTCCAGGCTCTTAGGCTCTCGGTGCAGGAAGAACTCATGCTTGTAGGTTCGCCAGAATTGCTTCTTTCCAGTCTCCGGATGTATACAGACTTCCCTGATCGTGAAGATTTGGGGGCAGCGCCCACTTTTCAACGCCATGTCTAAGGCATCGAGGCACAGCCTTACATCCATATGTCGCCCCATGCTCCAGCCCAGCACAAAGCGACTGTCCCAATCCATCACCACGCAGAGATAGTAGTTGCGCTGTTCTATCTGAATGTAGGTTATATCGCTTGTCCATACCTGGTCGACCTCGTTGATTTTCATATCCTTGAGCAG
>JAZNVF010000077.1:0-14512 GCA_045592685.1 Akkermansia sp.
CAAAATCGCTGGCGAGAATGAGAAAACAGGCCGCTTGGAATACCAGCGTGCTGGAGGAAATCCTCTTCAGTGCTTTGGAGTCAAAAAACGGAGCGGAAGAGAGTCAATAAGAAAACACGACATCGAAATGCGTTTGCCCTGGCTTGTAGCACTTTTGGCGGTAACTCGTTTGACAAACACGGTGGGGCGGATATGGCAGAGGATCGGGAATGGGGCTGCCTGGCTGTCTGGCTGTGGTAATTCTTTGCTCCGGCGGAAATTGTCGATAAAATTATGTCATCTCACACTATGCGCTTGCTTTTGTGTGAGTATGGGGGTATAATGGGCGGCACGAAAATTTTATTAAACCTCGATAGATACATTTATGGACATCAGCATCGAAAAAATCACCGACTGTCAGGTTAGCCTGAGCGCCACCGTGCCCGCAAGTGATGTAACAACCATGAAGGAGAATATCCTGGCCGGCTATGCCAAGAGCGTGCGCCTGCCCGGCTTCCGCCCCGGCAAGGCTCCCAAGAGCGTCATTGCCAAGCGCTTTGCCAGCGAAATCAACGAGGAGCTCGACATGCGCCTGAAGAGCGAGATTCAGGACAAGTGCCTGGACGAGAACCCCGACCTCAAGGTGCTCGACTTCGGTACTCCCGAGGGTGCCGTCGCTGAAGATGGCTCCTACTCCCTGAAGAGCACTCTGACCGTGGTGCCCGAGTTCGAGCTGCCCGAGTACATGGGTATCGAGGTGACTGTTCCCAGCACCGACGTGACCGATGCTGAAATTGACGAAACTCTGCAGAAGTATGCCGAAACCTCCGCCAAGCACGAGGTCGTGGAGCGCGCCAGCGCCAAGGGTGATATCGTCGTAGTGGACTTCAAGACCAGCTGCGAGGGCAAGCCCGTTGCCGAGTACTGCGGCAAGAGCGTCGGCTTCCTTGAGGGGCGTGAGGGCTACTGGGTAAGCCTGCAGGATGACCGCTTCATCCCCGAGCTGGCTGATGGTCTGGTAGGCGTGAGCGCCGGCGAGACCAAGGAAATCGTTGCTACTCTGAAAGAGGACTTCCCCATCTCTGACCTGGCCGGCAAGGAGGTTACCTTCTCTTGCGATGTGAAGGAGGTGCGCGAGAAGCAGGTGCCCGAGGTGACCGCTGAACTCTTCGCTACGGCTCTGCCCGGCAAGAGCATGGAGGAAATCCGCGACATCGTGCGCGAAAACCTCAAGGGCTCCAAGGAGCGCAGCAACGATGAGGCTAAGGCCGACCAGATTTCCGAGAAGCTTGCCGACCAGCTCTCGTTCGCTCTTCCCGCCGACCTGGTGGAGCGTGAGAACGAGAACACCGTGCAGCGCAAGGTTTACGCCGCTATCCAGGCCGGTAACTATGAGGCCGCTAAGGACATGGACGCCATGCGCGAGGAAGCCAAAGCTGAGACTGAGCGCAACCTGCGCGTCTACTTCGCCCTGCAGGAGATTGCCCGCCGCGAGATGATCTCTGCCACCGATGCTGAGATGCTCGATGCCATCTCCAACATGGCTCAGCAGGCTCGCGAGAAGAACCTGAAGACCTTCGTCCGCAAGCTGCAGCGCGAGAACCGCATGACCGGTATCCGCCTGAGCATCATCACCTCCAAGGTCATCGACCTGCTGGCCCGCAACGCCAAGGTCACCGTGGAGTAAAGATTGCACAAGTATTAAATAGCGCGGGCTCCCGCCCGCAAGTGAAAAGCCCGCAGCCATCGCAGACTGCGGGCTTTTCGTGTCGGGGCAGGGGCGCTCAAAGTCTCGCGGCGCCCGCTACGTCTGAGCTCATTGTAAATTCATTTTGTTGAATGCAAATCATCCATGGGACAGAAACCCAGGGTCGGGCCAATCAGGCGCATAGCCGGCTCATCGAGCGCGGAATTGAAATCATGCACGCTGCGGTTGTACAGGCGGGCTTCTTCCTCCTGCATGCGGTGAGATATCGCCATAGCCTGGTAGAGCCCCAGCAGCTGCTCATTTTCGCGCAGCTGCGGCGTAGCCTCCACTGCGCGCCCGGAATAGCGCATCATGCGCTGCAACTTGTTCTCCGCGTGCCCCAGCACTTGTCCTGCCCCCAGAATAGGCGCTGCCGGCAGCGCGGCCAGCGCCCTGCGGCTGTCTTCCGCCCAGCGCCGCATATCGCGCGCCAGCATATCCTCCTGCGGCAGATAACTCGCAAACACCGCCACAAAATCCCCCAGGCAATCATTCCGATGTCGCGTGGCAAAATGCCATTTCTCCCACGCCCGCTGCACACGCTCATACAAATGGTGCAACCTGATGAACGCCCCCACGACCCAGGCCCCCACCGCTACCAGCAGGGTCAACGCTATGATGTACTCCATGCTCCCCTTTTATCCTAACCATTAAGACTGCGCAAGTTTTTAGATTAAACAGGTGGAGAGATGGGGCGCGGGGCTACATTATTCGTTTGTAATTTCCGGAATGGAGAAATTCGATGATGGCGTTCCCATACGGGGCAAGACGATAAGCATATAATCGGCGCCATTTTCCATACTCCTAACTTCACTTTTGACAATATGCTTTTAATTCATGTGATGGCCTATTGTGTATAATGTTATAAGTCATGCGTTGTGTTAAAGATGAAATAACGAAGCGCGAAAATATCAGTGACGGAATATCTCGATAATTACAGATTGATTTTGAGATCTCTTATTTTAGAACGGTATGCGTTTCGAATGGCGGCTGAGTTCAGTTCCTCTCTTCGTGCAGCTGCCATTTCCAGGAATTTTAGCTCTTTATCTATCCCCAGAAATCTACGCCCTGTGAGCGAGGCTGCGATTCCCGTGGTGCCGCTACCACAGAAGGGATCGAGTATCCACGCATTTTCGGGAGTCGAGGCAAGGATGATGCGAGTAAGGAGTGAAAGCGGTTTTTGGGTGGGATGTTTGCCGCAGGATTTTTCCCATCGCGCAATGGCCGGTAAGTGCCATACATCGGGCATTTGTTTGTTATCGTTGAGCTTTTTCATGAGCTCGTAATTAAAATAGTGCGGCTTCTTGGGATTTTTGCGAGCCCAGATAACAAATTCAGACGAATAAGTGAAAAATCGACAGGAGATATTGGGTGGAGGATTGGTTTTTGCCCAAGTGACAACGTTGAGTATTTTAAATCCTAAACTCTTAAGCGTGTTTGCAATGCTAAAGATGTTATGATATGTTCCGGTTATCCAAATGGTGCCGTTGTCGCTCAATTTCTCTCTACAGAGCGTTAGCCATTCTCTGTTGAAGGTGTCGATTTGTTCAGGAGTTTCTGCTTTATCCCAATTTCCTTTGTCTACACAGACAACTTCACCTGATTGGTAGCTGATACCTCCATTGCTGAGGAAGTAGGGAGGATCGGCGAAGATACAATCGAACTTGAAGTCAATTTTCGGAAGCAATTTGAGGCTGTCCCCGTGAAGTAGCGTATAGTCACGGTTCGTGGATTTGAAAAAAGACTCAATCATTCAGTTATGGAAGTTAAATCAAGATTAGGGATGATTGCAGTATTCGTGTAGTTCTTTTTGTAGTAAAATGCTCGACGCCTCGCTTTTAGCGTTCCTCCTTTTCCATCAGGTGCATCAGTTTTATCTTGGTTATTTTTTCCTTTGGTTTTAGGTTCGAGATATTCACCCATGCTGCATGATAGTTGATCGGCTCTGCCTGTTTTGATATATTCCTGAATGTTTTCCCAATCCTTTCTGAATATTCCATTTTGGACATCATTGGGGTGATCCAAGAAATAGTCAACTATCACATAGTCGTTTTGCTCCATGGCTTTTCCACTTGTTTTAGCCAAGTATACAACCCAAAATGTGAGCGCTATTTTTCCTCGAAGTTTTGCAGTTTCCCATGTTTCTTTAGCCACCTCTATATAGTTTATCATTTGGATGGCCGTAGGCTCTTTTGCTTTTATTGTTCCGTCCCTGTTCTTTTGCAGGGGGAGTATTTTTATTTCGCAACCTATTTCGGGAATGTCTGCATTGTCGCGGTTGTTGTTTTCAAAACCAAGAAGTTTTCAACGATTAAACCAGATGCGCCTTTTACCATTTTGCTGCGCTCGATGCTCAGCTCGTCCTTAATTTGCCCTATAGTTTTTCCTTTTGCTTTGCTTATAATGTCAAATAGAGGACGCATTCTATCGAAAACTTTACTGCTAATCAAAATGAGCTATGCTGTTATTAGAACTGATCCAATTTTAAAGTTCCTGACAAGTATTTCAGTTAACTTACCGCGTTTTGAAACATTGGAATTAACGCATCGGGAAGCCCAGACTCTTTCGATGCTGTATGCTGAGTATAAGTCATCGAAAAAAGTGTCGTTAATATCCTTTCCTCGTCCGTCAGAATTACTGAGCATAAAGTGGGCTCCGGCCTCGTGAACCCGGTCACAGAACTTTTTAAGTCGCACCTGAGCGAGGTCGTTGAAATCTTCTTTGCTGTAGCTGTTGAAGCTGGATGTGTTGCTCAGCGGGCGGTATGGCGGGTCAAAGTAGAACAGCGTATTTTGACGTATTTTCTCAAAGGTGCTTTCAAAATCTCCTGTTAAGATTTCAACTTTTTGCAGGACTTGACTATCTGCATAGATAATGTCGGGATTAAAAATGGTTGGTGTTTCGTACTTGCCGAAAGGTACATTAAATCCGCCGTTCTTATTGACTCTATACAATCCATTATAACAGGTTCGATTCAGAAAGAAGAAAAGGGTCGTATTCTCGACTGCTGAAAGATTTTTTTCGTTGAAACGAGTTCTTATTTTGTAGTAAAAGTCTTTTCTGGCTTCTTCGCTATTAAGTGAATCGTATTCGAGTTGTATGCTTTGCAGCGATTTTATCAGTTTGTTCGGCTCATCGCGGACAGTAACATAGCAGGTGGTCAAATCCGGATTGATGTCGTTAATAACAGCATGTTGGATGTTGGGAAAGTGGCTGAGCATGTGGAAGAGCATGGCTCCACCACCAACAAAGGGCTCAATATAGGTAGCCTCTTCCCACTTGCAAAAATCAGCAGGAAGCAACTCTTCCAACTGACTAATCAGTTGGCTCTTGCCACCAACCCACTTAATGAATGGTTTTGCCCCTGTCATAAAACGAACTATACGCGGACATTGTACCAAAATATGGAAAATGTTCAAGTATTTGGCGTGCCGCTGACATTCTCTTTACCATAAAGGGCTGAGTAGTTAGCTGTCTTTTGCGTTGCCTCTTACATCTCCTGCAGGAATTTGAGCGTTTCGCGGAGTTTGTCGGCGGGGCGGATTTTGGCGAGTCTGGGGAAACGGCGGTCGAGCAGGATGTAGTCTTTGTTGCGGGTGAGCATGAGTTTCTGGCCCGAGATTTCGACGTTGGAGATGTTGCGGCGCGAGGCGATGAGCTTGATTTTGTGGGCGATGAGCAGGTGACGGGCCTGGCGAGGCAGGGGGCCGAAACGGTCAATCCACTGGCGCTCCAGGTCATCGACGTCTTCTTCTGTCTGGGCTTTGGCGAGCTGGGTATAGCAGGCCATGCGGGTCTGGGTGCTCTCGACCCAGGCTTCGGGGATGAAAGCGCCGATGAGTTTGTCGGCATTGGGGCGGGTGGAGAGCAGGGCCTCGCTCACGCAGAGGAAGTCGGCTTTCAGCTGGGCGTCCGCGCGTATGGCGGGAGCTTTGCCCTGCAAACGCTCGATGGATTGGCGCAGCAGCTGGCAGTAGAGCTCGAAGCCGATGGCGGCGATGTGGCCGCTCTGCTGGGTGCCGAGCAGGTTGCCTGCGCCACGGATTTCGAGGTCGCGCATGGCGATTTTGAAGCCGCTGCCCAGTTCGGTGTATTGCTTGATGGCCGCTACGCGTTTGCGGGCATCGGAGGTGCAGAGGGCGTCCGGCGGGAGGAGCAGGTAGGCGTAGGCGCGGTGGCCGCCGCGGCCTACACGGCCGCGCAGCTGGTAGAGGTCTGCCAGGCCGAATCGGTCGGCGCGGTCGATGATGATGGTGTTGGCGTTCGGTATGTCGATACCGCTCTCGATGATGGTAGTGGAGAGCAGAATATCGGCTTTGTGGCCCACGAAGTCACGCATCACGCACTCCAGCTCGCTCTTGTCCATTTGCCCGTGACCGATGACGATTCGGGCTTTCGGTACGAGACGTTGCAGGGTTTCGGCGGTTTTGTGTATGCTCTGTACGCGGTTATGCAAGAAGAATACCTGGCCGTTGCGGGCGATTTCGCGCTCGATGGCGCGGGTGATGAGTTCTTCGCTGTAGGGGCAGACGGCGGTTTGTACGGGCAGGCGGTTGAGGGGGGCGGTGTCGATGGTGCTCATGTCGCGCGCTCCCATGAGGGCAACGTAAAGGGTTCGGGGGATGGGGGTGGCGGAGAGGGTGAGCATGTCGACCATGCGGAACATGCGTTTGAACTGCTCTTTGTGGCGCACGCCGAAGCGCTGCTCTTCATCGATGACGGCCAGCCCCAGGTTCTTGAAATTCACTGTTTTGGAGATAAGCCGATGGGTGCCGATAACAATGTCGACATCTCCCCGGCGCAGTCCCTCGATGATTTCTGCTGCTTTTTTAGCGGGGGTGAAGCGGCTGAGCAGTTCAATGCGGATGGGGTACTCGCTCATGCGGCTGCGGAAAGTACGGTAGTGCTGGTCGGCCAGCACGGTGGTGGGGGCCAGTATGGCGGCCTGTCGCCCGCCTGTCACGCATTTGAACGCAGCGCGTATGGCTACCTCCGTCTTGCCGAAACCGACATCGCCGCAGATCAGGCGGTCCATGGGGCGCGGGGCTTCCATATCGGCCTTGCACTGGTTGATGGCGCGCAACTGGTCCGGGGTTTCGCGGTAGGGGAATGAGCTCTCGAACTGCCACATCCAGGAGGAGTCGGCAGGGTGGGCGTAGCCGGTATTGCTCTCGCGCTCGGCCTGTACTTCGAGCAGCTGGGCGGCGTAGTCCTGCACGGCGCGCTCGGCAGCCTGGCAGGCGCGGCGCCATCGGGCATCTCCCAGGCGGGAGAGCTCGGGGGCTTTGGCTCCCAGCCCTACATATTTGCTGACCAGGTGGCTTTGTTGCAGGGGAATGCGCAGCAGCACGCCACCGGCGTATTGTATGTGCAGTTCCTGCTCGCCGGTTTTCGCATCCTGTACGATGCCGACGAAGCGCCCCAGCCCGTGGGCTGAGTGAATGACCAGGTCACCCGGTGCGATTTCCCGCAGGGGGGCTTGTGCTCGCTCGCGGCGCAGGCGGTCCTCGCGGTCATCGCGCTTGCGGGCGCGCGGTGAGCTGTAGCGACCGAATATCTCGGCGGCTGAGAGGACGGCGAGCTTAGCTCCCGGCACGGTGAAGCCGAAGGGCAGGTCGCCATCGCGGCTCTGTACAGCGCGCCAGGCGTCATCCTCACCGCAGATTTCCTCGAATCGCTTCTTTTCGCCCTCGTGGGGGAAATACATGACCACGCGCCACTTCTGCTCGCGCCACTGCAGCAGGCTGTTGCGGGCAAGGGCGCGGCGGGCCTCCTGCATCACGAAATCACCGGTGTCGAAAGACCCGAGCGGTTCGCCGTAGAAGGAGAGCGCCTCGCCGGCGTGCAGCTCATCCAGCTCGGGTACGACATCGACCACCTCGGGCGGGGTTTCGAAGACGAGAACATGCCCGCTTTCGCCGCAGCCGGGCAGGGCTACCACCCAGTCCTGCGGGGCTATGAGGTCGCGTAGGCAGCGGTCTGCCGGCGGTTCATCGAGCACCAGCTCGGCATCTGCCAGTTTACGGAAGGAGAGCTGGCTGTCGATGTCGAAGGCGCGTATGCTTTCCACCTCGTCACCGAAGAACTCGATTCGCAGCGGCCAGGCTGATTGCAGGGGGTAGACATCGAGTATACCGCCGCGCAGGCTCCACTGGCCGCGGGCTGTCACTTGTTCCACGCGCTCGAAGTCGTGCTGAGTCAGGCGGGCGCAGAGGTTTTCCGGCGAGAGTTCATCGCCCACTTTCAGGCACACGGTGGTGTCCGGGGCTGCTTGTGCAAAGGCGGGGGCGCTCTGGTTGAGGGCGGCAGCTGTTACCACGACAACCTGTGGCGCCTGCGGTGTGGCAGCGATGGCGCGCAGCGCCTCAAGGCGCTCAGCGGCCAGGTCCGGGTCACTCAAGCCGTTGTTCACATGGATTTCCCGCTCCGGAACAAAGATGCCGGGTGCTCCCCACAGCGGCAGTTCTGCTGCCACGCGTTCCTGCATGGGCAGGGCATCTGCCACAGCCCAGATTCTACGAGCCTCCTTGCTTTGTGCGGCTACGAGTGCCACCACAAAGGCATACGCCGCCGGACAGGTGCAGGGGAAGACGACGGGAGCCGCCTGCGTGTCATCGGTGTACAAACGAGCGAGCTCAGCGGCGAAAGCTGAGCTGCGCGCAACGTAGCTGGTGAGCTGGAATGACAAAAAGTTTACCGGTCACACGCTACGATAGGCAAGTTCGGGAACGATTCTCCTCGATGTGCAGGCCGTATCGGCTTTGCAAAACTTGTCCTTCGTAACTTGTAACTTTTCTTTATTCAAAGCCTTATGGCAGCACTGCTCCAGGTAAGGCCGGCACCGAAGGTGACCATCAGTACGATATCGCCCTTCTTGGCCTTGCCGGAGCGCACGGCTTCGTCCAGTGCGATGGCACAGGCGGCGCCGGAGGTGTTGCCATACTTCTGCAGGTTAATGAAAACACGGTCGACGGGGATACCCAGACGCTGTGCCACGGCGTTGATGATACGCAGGTTAGCCTGGTGGGGAATCACTACATTCACCTCTTCGGGCTTAATGCCCGTGCGCTCGATGAGCGACAGGGCGGAATCTTTCATGTGTGCCACGGCGTAGCGGAATACTTCGTTGCCACGCATGGCCAGGGTGTAGAGCTTCTCGTGAATGTTCTCTTCCGTCGTGGGGATGGCTGAGCCGCCACCGGGAACCAGCAGCAGGTCGGTCAGGGTGCCGTCTGAACCGATATCGGAGGCCAGAATGGCGCTGTCGCCCTCAATGCCCGACCCCGTGCGCAGCACGGCGGCACCGGCACCATCGCCGAAGAGCACGCAGGTGCTGCGATCCTCCCAGTTCACAATGTGGCTGAGTTTTTCGGAGGAGATGATGAGGGCCGTGCGAGCCTGACCGCAGCCGATGTACTGCACAGCGGTCTTCAGTGCAAAGAGGAAACTGGAGCACGCTGCCGAGATGTCAAAGGCGGCGGCGTTCACGGCGCCGATGTTGGCCTGCACATAGCAGGCCGTGGAGGGGGTGAAGGTATCCGGCGTGACGGTGCCGACGATGATGAGGTCGATTTCCTCGGGCGTGACTCCTGCGGCCTCCATGGCTCGCTTGGCGGCCTGGGTGGCCATGTCGCTGGTCTTCTCTCCGGGGGCGGCAATGCGGCGCTCTTCAATACCGGTGCGTTCGATAATCCATTCGTTGGAAGTATCGACCATCTTCTCCAGATCGGAGTTTGTCAGGCGGGTTTCAGGTACATAGGAACCCGTGCCGATGAGTGCCACCGGCAGACGCTTAAAAGGTTGTGTGAGATCATTCATAGCTTGTGCAATTCTGTATGATTATAGACTCTCTCCCTCGGGGGAACAGCTACATATTACCATAATACTAGTGGGAACTCTAGCTTTTTTTGCGTTTTAGCTCAAAAATCATCAATTTTTCCGAAAAAAATCTGAATTTTATTTCTTGCGTAAAGTCGTCAGAGGGGATGAATGAGCAATCCGGCAGGTTATAACCATCAGTTGTTATGAGCTGTCGCTCTTTTTGAATTTGTTGGATAGTCAGCTTATGGGCGGCACCGGGAAATGACTCGCTGCTGCGGCGTAGGTGCTGCCGTCAGTCAGCCGGATGATGAGCTTGCGGCAAGAGGGGCAGGAGATTGGCATATTGTTAGTTATTGTTGTATAGATTTCTTTCCGGTACGAATTCTTCTGTCCGGAAGGTGAAAAAAATAAACTTAAAATCATATAACACTTGCCAAAATAAAACGAAAGTGGTAGACTGTTTCGCATGAGTGCACTGAGTAAGGCAATGATGGTGGTTCTGGCCACTGCCGGGGTAAAGGGCGTAACGGCTCAGGTGGCCGAAGATGCCGCTTTGACCGGGCTGCAGGGCTGGCGCTATGGTATGCCGGATTCGGGGGTGGCGCCCGTACATGGCAGCTTTGAGTGGTTTACCCGTATGGGGGAGCGCCATGGCGGTTCGGAGCTGAGTCTGCAGAGCTATGCTCTCACTGTTCCGCTGTCCGCTCCCCGAAAGACGGGGTGGGGGGAGACGATGCTCAATATACAGTTCGACGCCAAAGTTACAGTGGTTAACACCGGCGGCACGCTGGATTTGCATAATGATGTATTCTACAATTTTGCGCTGCCTGTCACCTTCATTACACCGGTTGGGAACGGGAACCGCTGGACCTACGGTCTGGCACCTGAGCTGGCCGCTGATTGCGAGTCTACGGCGAAGGGCCTTGATGTTGCGGCATACGCCTTTTACACCGTGAAGCACAGTGACACCTTCAGCTATTCGCTCGGGCTGGCTTCATCTCCTCGCTTTGCGGAGTTTTTTGTGCTGCCCATGGTGCGCTTTGAGTGGCAGCCGAGCGAAGATTGGCTCGTGAAGTTCAACGGTTACCAGCTCGAGGCCATGTATCGCGCAACTGAGCGCCTGTCGTTTGGCCCCTTTGTGGCGGCTCGTGGTGGCGTGTGGGCTGTGGAAACTGATCGCGGCGACCGCATTTTCCGTGTGCGTTCGCTCGTGGTGGGTGGTACTTTTGAGTATGATTTTTCACAGCCCGGACAGACCAAGCGTATCATCACAGCATCGGTTGGTTCTACAGTTACCACGAATGCCCAGTTTCTGGAGCGCAATGCTCACAAGGATGCCTACAGCAGCCACCATTACAGACCGGCTCTCTATGTGAGCGCCGGTGTGGATTTCCGCTTCTGATAAACGGAGGGGTTATTGATTGAGTTTCGGTCTGTAGTGGCCGTCGAGGGGGAAGGTGAAGAGGCAGTCTTCCTCCTCTGTGCCGGCGCCGATGTTGTGGATGATGAGCGGCACGCCGTCTGCGTTTGTGCGCTCACTCACTATCATGATGTGGGGCAGGTTGCCGCCCACAATGCAGGTCACCAGGTCACCGGGGCGGTAGTCGGCCGGATTGTCGGTGACGGGCAGCGCCCAGCCTTTGCGTTTGAAGTAGGTTTGCAGGTTGGGCACGCGGCGGTGGTCGATGTTACGGTCGGGGCGCTTGAGACCCCAGCGCCTGGGGTAGCGGGAGAAGTTACGCTTCATGTCCTCGTGCACCTCTTTCTGCAGGTCGAACCCGAGGTGGCGCAGCGCGCGGATGACGACATCGGTGCACACACCGCGCTCGATGGGCACATCACCCCCGGGGTAGGTCAGGCTCTCGTATGAGCCGTCGTATTTTATCGTTACGCCAATCTGTCGGCGGGCGATTTCGGGCAGGCGGCTGTCGGCCCACGCTGTGGCGAGCAGGGCAAGTATGAGGGGCAGGGCGGTTTTCATGGCTGCTTGTAAATGGGGCGGTAGTGACCGGTCAGGGGGAAGGTGAAGAGCTGCGGGTTTTCGCGCGTGCCGTTCCCCATGTTGTGAATAACCATGGGGGTTCCGCTCAGGGTGGAGCGGTCGCTCACAATCATGATGTGCGGGCGCCCGTTTTGCGTGCGGCAGGTGACGATGTCGCCCGGTTTGTAGTCAGCGGGATTTTCTGTCACGGGCAGGCTCCACCCGCAGCGGGTGAAATATACCTGCAGGTTGGGCACTCTGCGGTGGTCAATGTTGCGATCGGGGCGCTTCAAGCCCCAGTTTCTGGGGTAGCGGGAGAAGTGGCGGCTCATGTCCTCGTGCACTAGTTTCTGCAGGTCGAGCCCCTTGAGTCTCAGGGCGCGAATCACGACATCGGTGCACACGCCGCGCTCCATGGGTACATCTCCGCCGGGGTAAGTCAGTTGTTCATAAGCCGGGTCGTACTTCACCGTTACTCCGATTTGCCGACGTGCCATAGCTGCCAGGTTATCGGGCTCTGCCGGTAGGCTGCGGTAGAAACCGGTGGGCAGGTATTGCCGCACATAGGGCGCATAGGGGGACGGGGATAGTCCGCCTATTATCAGAGTCGCTAGTATTACCGGAACAAGGACAATGGAAAGTGCCTTTTTCATGTTAAAGGGGGCGTCAGGACTTTTTTCTGCGGTCGGCGTGGGTGCCGGTCTGGCCGGCCTCGCGCTCGGCGGCGCGTTGTTTCCAGAGCGGGACGTTGCTTTTGCGGGCTTTGGCTTTGCGTTTACGTTCGCGGCGTTCGGCGGCACGAGCCTGTTCATCAGCGATTTTCTGTTCTTTTTCGCGGGCGCGGGCAGCTTCTTCTATGCGCTTTTGAATGCGGGAGGAGTGGTCGTTGCCGGCGGCGGTGATAGTCCAGGGGCAGCGGGGATCGGTGCCGGATTCAGTAATGGGTAGGCACACCATATCGGGGTCGATGAAGCGAATTTGCCGATAGAGCAGGTCTTTGATGGTGGCCAGCAGGCTCTTGGGCGGGAAAAGCCCGGTACGAGCGAGCTCGATGGTGAAGGCGATTCGTATGTGCTTGGCCTGCAGACTCATGCGGGCGATGTCGCGCAGCGATGTCCCCTCTGCCGGTTCTTCCTCGGGGGCGCAGATGGCTGCAGCACGCAACAGGAACAGGCAGTCTTTCACCTTGCGGCACAGCTTGTCAACCAAGTCCCGCACCTTGGGGCGGGCGTTGAATCGGTAATCTTTTACTTCAATGAGCCAGAGTTCCTTTTTACCCGGGTGGTAGAGCACAAAATCCATCTCCTTGCAGCTGCTGCAGAAGTTCTGCGCATGGTGTGAGTAAAAGGGGGAGCACTCGAAGCGGCACACATAGTACCCTGCTTCGAAATTGAAGCGGTGCACTCCCTCTACGCAACTGGTACCAGCCTGGAACACGCTTATGCCTGCTCTCCGGGTTCGAGGTTCATATTGAGGTAGCGGTCGGCCTGTTCCATCTCGGCATCCAGGCTGTCGATGTGGTCGATTTCATCGAGGGTATTACCTGCCGAGGTGCGTACACCGCAACGGTTGTCACCCGGGGGTTGCAGCCCGAAGAATCGGCGGGTGAGCTTGTTGTTCTGCCGGTCAGCCAGTTGTATGACCAGTTCGCGCAGTAGAAAGAGACTGTGCGTGGTGAGCATGAGCTGAACTCCGGCGCGGCAGAGACCGAGGATGATGTTGACCAGCAGGGGCAGGTGGGTGGTGTTGAGATTCATCTCGGGTTCGTCCCAGAACAGGGTGGTACCCGGGCGCACCGTGCCGTTGCCGATAAGCAGCCCCAGCGTACCGATGCGTTTGAAGCCCTCTGCCACTAAATTGAGTTCCAGCGGCTCCTGGCAGGGGCGCTTCAGGTAGAAGCGCCCGTTGAGTCGCTGCAACTTGCCGGAGAGCAGAGTTTCTATCTGTTTGAGTACATAGCGCAGAGCATCGGGCAGGGGGCCACCGGCGGGTTCTTCTTCCAGAGCCCGGCAGAGTTCCCAGCTGGCGGAGTCCAGCAACTCCGGGTAGCGCTTGCCTGCCTGCATGTAGCAGGGGTAGATGGAGAGAACCTCGCGCGGCGAAATGAAAACGGCGTTCTCACTCAGAAAACGCTGGGGCAATTTCTTAATATGCAGCCCTTCTTCTTCCTGTCCGGCCGAAAATCGGAAATCGAGCTCGGCAGAGCCGGGCGGAACTTTGTTCCCTTCGAGTGCGGCTTGCACCGCTGCCTGTCCATTGCCTCGATTACGTGCGGTGAGAGAGGTGAGGTTGTGCGTGCCGAACACGCGCAGCAAATCGCGCCGCAGGCGTTTTTCCTCGGCCCACACCTCAGGCAGCTCCCGTCGGTTGCCATCGCAGCCCCACTTGGTGAGCGCGTAGCAGAGCTTCATGAGGTGGCTTTTGCCGGAGTCGTTACCGCCTACAATTATGTTTATTCCCGGTACGAAGCCGAATGCTTCCTGCATCGGGAATACGGTTACTCCCTCCACTGCCAGCTTTTTAATCATGGCCTCTATTCTACCTGAGAATGTGTCTTATGGCAAGAAGGAAGAAGGGAGAACGCGTCATTTGTAAGGATTCCGGGCAAACTCTTTTGGGAAAAGGCGTTAGCTGCAGGGAAAATTGTCGGAACGGCTTTTTCCGAAATGCTTTTGCGGACGCAGATTCAGCAGCAGGAGTAGCGCCCACCCGGCAGGGGCAGGAGAGCGCGCTCTATTTGCAGGCGCATGAGCTGCGGGGTGAGCTGCATAGCATTTTGTCCCAGCGCACAGCAGAGCGCATCCAGGGTGTCGTGCCCGGCTGCAATGGCTGCCAGGATGGCGACCTTGTCTGCACAATCCAC
Organism: Akkermansia sp.; assembly: GCA_045592685.1. GTDB lineage: Bacteria > Verrucomicrobiota > Verrucomicrobiia > Verrucomicrobiales > Akkermansiaceae > Akkermansia. The sequence continues at coordinate 14,392 of JAZNVF010000077.1, forward strand.
CGGGTGCCGGGAGATTGTGGGCTCAGCATCACTTTCCGTTTCAAAGAGTTCCAGCTGTCGCGGGCCGTTGCGCCACTGCATATCCAGCAGGAGTTCCTGCGGGCAAGTGCAGAGGAGGGCA
>JAZNVF010000078.1:0-21492 GCA_045592685.1 Akkermansia sp.
TTAGCGAGTCGGCTGTCGGCATGCTCGCGATAAAGACCTGCGCCCCATCAGCGGCAGAATCTACCAACGTGGCAGTTGACTGCACGTCGTTGGTTTCATAATAATTTCTTGTTGACATAGTGTGTGTTCTCCTCTCTGAATTAAAAACTGTATTTACGCCGACACCAGATTACCTTTTTTCGAATACTTTGTCAAATCAAAATATCGGATATAGGGTCATATAAAAAAATACCGACGCGCCGGGCAGGCATCATAATTATAATACGAATTTCCTACCGAATATATACGAAAAACCTGCCCCGCAGGGCGGGACAGGTTTTTCTGAGATATTGCTGTAACGCGTAAGCGCAGGGCTTACTTGTTCATGGCCTCCTCGATAGCCACGGCCACGGAAACGGTGGCACCGACCATGGGGTTGTTGCCCATGCCGATAAGACCCATCATTTCCACGTGAGCGGGCACGGAGGAGGAGCCGGCGAACTGAGCGTCGCTGTGCATGCGGCCCAGGGTGTCGGTCATGCCGTAAGAGGCGGGGCCGGCAGCCATGTTGTCCGGGTGCAGGGTACGACCCGTGCCACCACCGGAGGCCACGGAGAAGTACTTCTTACCGGCCAGCACGCACTCCTTCTTGTAGGTGCCGGCAACCGGGTGCTGGAAGCGGGTGGGGTTGGTGGAGTTACCGGTGATGGAAACGTCCACACCCTCCAGCCACATGATGGCCACACCCTCACGCACATCATCAGCGCCGTAGCAGTTCACCTTAGCGCGCTCACCCTCGGAGAAAGCAGTGCGGTTCACCACCTCCACCTTACCGGTGGCGTAGTCGAACTTGGTCTGGCAGTAGGTGAAGCCGTTGATACGGGAGATGATGTAGGCGGCGTCCTTACCCAGACCGTTCAGGATAACGCGAAGGGGCTTCTGGCGCACCTTGTTGGCAGAGCGGGCGATACCGATGGCACCCTCAGCAGCGGCGAAAGACTCGTGACCGGCCAGGAAGCAGAAGCACTCGGTCTCTTCGCGCAGAAGCATGGCAGCCAGGTTACCGTGGCCCAGACCCACCTTGCGGTCATCGGCCACAGAGCCGGGAATGCAGAATGCCTGCAGACCCTCACCGATAGCCTCGGCAGCGTCGGCAGCCTTCGTGCAGCCCTTCTTAATGGCGATGGCAGCGCCTACGGTGTAGGCCCAGCCGGCGTTCTCGAAAGCGATGTTCTGGATGCCGCGCACGATTTCGCGCACGTCGATACCCTTCTCAAGGCAAACCTTCTCGGCGTCCTCGCAGGAGGAGATGCCGTACTGAGCAAGGACCGGGAGAATCTGGTCGATGCGGCGGGAGTAGGATTCAAAAAGAGGCATAATCTTGTCTTGTGTGTTAAGGGTTCTTTACTCGTGGCGGGGGTCGATGTACTTGGCGGCGTCAGCAAAACGGCCGTAGGAGCCGGTGTGCTTCTTCACAGCCTCGTTAGCGTCCATGCCCTTCTTGATGTCCTCCATCATCGGGCCCATCTTCACATACTGATAACCGGTGATTTCACCGTTGGCGTCCAAAGCGAGCTTGGTGATGTAACCCTCAGCCAGCTCAAGGTAGCGCGGGCCCTTGGCCAGCGTGCCGTAGAGCGTACCGGTCTGGGAGCGCAGACCCTTGCCGAGGTCCTCAAGACCGGCACCGATGGGCAGACCGCCCTCGGAGTAGGCGCTCTGGGTGCGACCGTAAACGATCTGCAGGAAGAGCTCGCGCATGGCAGTGTTGATGGCGTCGCACACCAGGTCGGTGTTCAGAGCCTCCTGAATGGTCTTGCCGGGCAGAATCTCACTGGCCATGGCGGCAGAGTGGGTCATGCCGGAGCAGCCGATGGTCTCCACCAGAGCCTCCTGAATAACGCCGTTCTTCACGTTGAGCGTCAGCTTGCAGGCACCCTGCTGGGGAGCGCACCAACCCACACCGTGGGTCAGGCCGGAAATATCCTCGGTCTTCGTGACTGCGGTCCAGGCACCCTCCTGCGGGATGGGTGCAGGGCCGTGATTGCAGCCCTTCTTGACGCAACACATCTGTTCTACTTCGTGTGTGTACTGCATAGTTTCGTTTTTTGTTTTTGGGAAAACCTTGCTTGCCCCCGCGGCCGTTTATGCGGCGGCACTCTCAGTCAATCCGAATTGTACCGCGATTAGCACCTGTTAGGCAAGACTAATCTTGTATTTTTATTGTCAATCTGCCTTTTACAGTACTTTCTCCTTGCTTTGCCCCACCCCGCCTGCTAGACTAGGATCATGATTCCCTCCTGCACGCCATCTATTCACCGCCTATTGATGCCGTTGACTTTCTGCATGTTGGCATTAACAGGCTGCATCCGCACGGATATCAGTAACAGCATCGGCAGCATAGGGAGACAAGTTGCCAAACCGCTTCCCGAGCGCATCCTCCCGGAAGGACATCCGGACGTGTCCGACACCTCGCCCTGCGACTGCATCGTGAAGCTCTACCGCAAAGATGGCCGGCTGTACATCGAGATGCCGCTAGTCTATGTCACAGAGCGCCGCTGCGGGTTCGAATATGAAGGGCTCATATACAGCTCTTACGGAGTAGCAACATGCAACCGCCCATACAGCAGGGAAGAATTAGCCAAGCTCCCGCAAGAGAATATCGTTATTGCCTTGCATTCTAATTCGTTATACAGAAAAACGGGCGACATCTACCGCCTTACAGAAGCGGCGCAATTTACCCCCCGGCCCAGAAGCGACAAACAAGCGCGAGGTAATCTGCAGATAGCAGACCCATACCTCATGTTTTCCGTAACCGAAAATGTTGACCTCCAATCTGCGGAATATCTGGGAAGCTACCACTTCTATGAAGCGCGTCAGGTAGCCCAGCTCCTACCGGTTCGCCGCACTTGGTACAACTATGCACTCATGCCCCTGCAAGCAATTGGCTATGTGGCGGATGTACCACTCAGCATCGTCACAATGACACTTACCCTTCCCTTTGCCGGAGTCATTTCACCCCATTTGGATTACACCACCACCAACCAACCTGAACGTTCAGACAGCTATATAGCACCATGGAACAGATGCGACAACTGATATTTTCCCTCGCCACTCTTTTGCTACTCCCCGCCTGCACCATCATTGACACCGGTGGCGCAATAAATAACATAGGCCGAGAAGTACCGGTGAGCAACAACTACGCCGCCAGCCTAGCAACAACGGATGAAGATTGTCATCTACGCCCAGAACATGAGTGCGTTATCGTGTTTACAACGGCAGATGGAAAGCGCTATGCCAAACTGGAGGTAAGCTACCACCCCGCGAGAACAAAGTGGTTCCGTTGCTTCATGGTGGGCGGCTGCCCGGTTTACCTGCATGACCACTTCGACTGCACGCGACCTAACGAAGGCGAAAAGAACACATGGTATGTCGAACTTTCCTATACCAAACCGTCGCAAGCCGTACGGCTCATACCGGCGGCAGAGTTCGACCTCAGCCAAGCTACCTACACCCACAAGAGATTGACAATGGGAACCGTGCAAAAACTCGTCCAATCTCACTTCCCCGAGCAACGCAGTGGGCTCAACACCGCGATGCAACCTGTTCGCTGGGTGGCCGAGGTGGCAGACGTCCCGCTCTCCATCGTAGCCACTCCCATCAACTGGCTTGTCATGCTCACCGGCCATAACCTCTGGAAATATTGATAACATGAAGAAGCGAAAGTTTTTGAAACGCGCCGTCTATATAGCAGCCCTGTTGGTACTGATCGGGCTGGAGTCATGTATAAGCCTGTACTCCGGTCGAAGCACCGTGATAGACACCGGTGGTGCCATTGCTAATATCGGTCAGGAGCAAGCCAGATGCCGCGCAGAACTACTGCCACAAAAACAGGGAACGAAAACGCACGCCATTCACTACCGCGTATGGAAGAAGGGCGAGCAATACATCGTACAGCTGCCGGTCAGTTATGCCCCGGCACGCTATACGGTTATCTCCCATTCCTGTGGCCACGATTCCTACCGCAAAAACACCTTGCGTTTCAGCTACCCTCGCTACTACTACAGTGATGAGGAGCTCGACCAATACCCGGTAGAATATTTCTATGCTACATTGAGCGAGAAGCAGTACCTCCGGCTGTGCAGGCCAAACAAAGCCATCAAAAGCACCAGCGAACGTGCCCCCTTTCATGGCGTAACCATCTGTTCTGCAGCAGAAATGGACCTGAGAGGAGCCGAGCCGGTACTCGACCGACACGGTAAACATGTAGCTGTGCAAACAAATGTAAAATCACCGGATTTGGATTTCTGGTGGGTTCCCCACAGACATTTACCCCCTCGCCGCACCTGGTACAACCAGTGCCTGCGCCCCATCAGTTGGGTAGCTGAAGTCGTGGATATTCCGCTCTCCCTCATCGCTACCCCCATCGGCTGGGTGGTGGACGCCATTTATGAACCGCTTGCCAATTAAGACGCTATGTTCATTGCTCACCTACCGGCCGGATACCTGACAGCTCGCGGAGCCGAACGCTGCGGGGCGAAGCATCCACTGCTCATGGTCGCCTGCCTGCTCGGCTCCATAGCGCCTGATTTTGATTTGCTGTATTTCTATCTGGTGGATTCCTGCCGACACCACCACCACAGCTATTGTATTCATTGGCCGGTGGTATGGCTGGGGCTCCTGCTGCTCAGTCTGTTGTGGCTGCTATGGCGTCGCGGTGGAGTGGCGATACCGGCAGTAGCATTCAGCGCGTCGGGGTTACTCCATATCGCCCTGGACGGCGTAGTGGGTGACATTCAGTTGTTCGCCCCGTGGAGCGATGAATACTATGCGCTCGCCACAGTACCCGCCCGCTATCAACCCTGGTGGCTGAACTTCTTTCTACACTGGAGCATGGGGCTGGAACTGGCCATCTGCGCGGCTGCGAGCTATTTGTACCTCAAAAACTTACGTAAACAATCATGAAATATGGTCTCTTGACAGCAGCTGCGGCATGCCTGAGCAGTTGCATCTACTCTGATTTAGGACGCACCATCGGCAGCATCGGCTCCTCCGTGCCACGAATCGTCCCCGTGAGCAGTACAGACAAACAGAATATCTACTGCGGGCACCTTTACCGCAAAGCCGGCAAATACTATGTGGAACTGCCATTGGCATGGGTACCGGAACGTCGTAAAGGCTACGAATGCATGACTCTTTTCTCATCAAGCGGTGATATTTTCAATGACAATTGCACCTACAACCGCCCCTACACAGCTGAGGAGTTACAACAATATCCGGTAGAAAAAATCTATTTCGAGGCAGTAAACTCCCCTCAATACTCATATATCAACCGTGATTTCATCTCGCGCCACCCGAAAGCGGACTCTTACGGCGCGCGCGGAATTATATGCGCAGACCTGCAACCGGCAGCGAATTTCACACCGGACGGCGCAGAATACCTGGGGCTTTATGGTGTAGATGGAGCTCCGCACCGCATCGGGCATCTGGGCAAGCGGCGGGCAGCTTATTACCCATTGTTATACCCCCTGCAGGTGGTAGCTAAAGCGGTAGATATTCCCCTGAGTATCATACTTATGCCTGTCAGCACACCGATTCTGTGCACAGCCATGGAGTTCAACTGCGAGGCCGCATTCCCTTACCACGATGACAGCCGGCGTAATTTCATGGACTTTGCCCCGCTCTACCCAAAAGATACGACAGAAGAAACGCAAAAGACGCAATAAAAACTTGCGGAATGGTTCCTGTTAGTGTTTGATATAGGGAGCATGCAGAATTCGGGGAACCAGTGGCGGAATGCTCGGGGAAAATTAGCCCTGCTGTGTGTTCTGCTGTCAATTTCCGTTCATGGTGCCGGAGCCTGGATTATTCTGCAATTACCTGAGCCGCAACAAACAGAGCAAAACAAGAAATCAACCGCAGCATCAGTAACAGCTCTGAAAATTAAGCGTAACAAGAAAACAGAAAAGAAAGCAGAGCAAACGGAAGCAGCGTCCCCCAAACCCTTCGCCAAAACAGATGCCGATCGACCGGAAGAGCGACCAGAGGAAGCCGACTTTGAGGGTAAGCGCCTCTCGCGCGCGGAGGGGGTAACGGACGGGCCGCAGCGCAGCAGCGAAGCCCCCGTCCCCACCATGGCCGGTGAGGAAAAAGAGGAGCTCAACACCCTGGAGCGTGAACGACAGGATGGCCCCATTGAGCACGAAGGAAAAAATCAGCCCACGTCCGCGCCACCACCCACCCCCGAACCCGCACCGGGCGTACCGGATGCACCCCCGACCCCGCAACCCGATAAAGGTGACGACAGCACCACAAACCCGGCAGAAGCCACGGCAACGGCTCAGCCCGTGCCGGAGAACAAGGACGGCGATATAAAACTGCACCCCACTGAGCAGCAAACACCAACAGATAAAGCCCAACAAGCCGCGCCCTCACCCGGCCAACCGGACTCCGTCGGAAAAGCCCCGGCACCGCCGCGGCCGAAAGTTCACCGCCCCATCTATGACCCCAGCCTGGCCGACCACGCCCAACCGGGGTTCCGCACGACGGAGCGCCGCAGTCGCAGCACGGGGCGATTCATTCTGGGGCGCAACCCGGCGCTCAATGTCAGCGCCACCCCCATGGGACAATACGAGGAACTCATCTACCGCCTGGTGGCGCGCCGTTGGTACATGGCATGCGATGAACACCGAGGCGACATCATTCCCGGCACCATCATCATTGCCTTCCGACTCAATAAGCGCGGCAGCGTGGAAACCATGAACCTCATCACCCGCCGAGGCGCCAGCGTCATCCAGCAATCCTTCACCTTCGGCGCCATTCGCCGGGCACAGCTTCCGCCCATGCCACCGGCCGTGCAACGCGAGCTTATCGGCGAGCAGCTCGAACTCATCTTCACCTTCAACTTCGATTAACCCCCACTCCATCAAAACACCATGACCGAACCCCTCCGCCAATTCTTCGCTGCCTGCCACCCGTTCGGGTACCCGCTGCTGCTCTGCTCCATTACATTGCTGGCAGCCATACTCTACCATTTTATCACGCGTGGCCGCGAGCGCGAACTCATACACCTGGGCACGCTGATAAACAATGTAAAATCCCAATCCCCCCGAGCGCTGGCCGTGCTGCAAGAGCACTGCCTGAAACACCCCACTGCCACCGCACGCGAAATCAGTAACCTGATACAGGATAAAGAGAACCCTGCCCTGTCGGCCCTCACCGAAAGCCGCCTGCGCCTGCTGGTCGATTCGCAGCGCGCCGGCATGACCACCATCAGCATCATCACCAGTGTGGCCCCCATGCTCGGCATACTCGGTACAGCCTGGGGACTGGTGGACATCTTCGGCGTCTTCGGTACGCCGGGAGCAGAGGCAGGAATTGCCGTCGGCATATCGAAAGCTCTCTATACCACCATATTCGGTCTGGCGATTGCCGTACCGGGCGTGATAGCGCTGGCCTGTTTCGAGCGAAGTCTTGAGCGGCGAGCCGCCATCATCCACGAGCTCTTCACCGACCTGCTCGCGCTCCGCCACAAACTCTGATTCTCCAAGGCTCCTCCGCCATGAATATCTACACCCGCAAAACTGTCATTCAGAGCATTCCCATCGTGCCCATGCTCGACATCCTCACCATCCTGCTCATTTTCTTCATCGTGCAGACCGAATTCAAGCGCCAGGTCAATGTGCTCAAACTCGATTTACCGCAAACCGAAAATCTGGCCGGCGAAATCAGCAATCGCGACGATATTCTGCTCGAAATCGCCGCAGACGGACATATTGCTCTGGCCGGGCGAGTGCTCACCCTCGATGAAATTCCCTCCGCCGTGCAAGAATTACTCACCCAAAATCCCCACGCCAAGCTGCAGGTTGCCGCTGCCGACGGCTCATCTATGGGAAATTTCATCCACGTGCTCGATACCCTCAGCGCCGCCGGTTTCAATATCGACGAGATTCCCATCAGAATTAACTATAAGTACTGACAATAAATCGTTTAGAATACGCATACCTTAAAAGACCATCACGCTATTTATAAAGTCTGTTTTATTATTATAGCGACTTTTTAACATTTTCCACGTACAAAAAAACACTTTTCTCATACAATTTCAAGTCACGCTTTGAACAGAAAACTACGCAACCCAAGCCAATTATAGACTGCCTCAGAAATTGTAAAACACACTTTACAATGATATTTTTCAGCGTTGAAAGCGATGAGAATTTAATCAATTAGCTTTATCAATCACAGCCTCGTTTTCGCTACACATCGGCCAAGCAGAGGGGTGAAGCTTCCCATGTTACAAAAAAATAGCAAATAAAAGTCGAAAAACTCCTTTTCACTGCCATTTTTTGCCCAAATTTACCCCATGTGAGAATTGCTCAAAGCAAGCCAGATTTAAGGAGCCACAAAAGAAATGCAGCAGTTTTCCTATAGTGTTTATAGGCGTTTAATTTAATAATTTCTGCCCCATTTGACAAAATTCCGACATGACATCAACAAATTTCCGTACTTCACAAGTTCACGAAACCGAGTCGATATGCCCCGGTCATAGTCACATCTCAGCGACAAAGCGCCATTCATTTCATCTTTAAACAAGAATTAATACATCCATCTTCGATAATCCGAAAATAGACATATATCATCCACACATTCACAAAGCAGAAAAAGAATCATATCATTTTAACACAGTCATTCTCCGAACAAAGAGCATAACGTGTTGAAATATCACACTTGTTAGAGCGATTACACAAAATATATCACGCGCTATTGGTAATATAAACTTTCACCTTACCACCAATTGCCTAATCATATATTTATTGCTCAGTAAACACGTGGCAAGCGAGGCCCGAGTCCGGTAAATATAGTCCAAACAATAGTACCGGCCTTCTCCGCCACCTCTGCAATGGATATATGGGGGCCGATGAGTTCCACCTCATCGCCGGGTGACACAGAAGGTACATCTGTGACATCAGCCATAATCTGATCCATCGTTACGCGCCCCAGCATGGGGCAATAGTGCCCATTGATATAAACACGCGCGCCCTGCCCCGAAATACTGCGCGGCCACCCATCGGCATAGCCTATACCGATGGTAGCCACCCTGGTGGGGCGCTCTGTGACATAAGTACGACCATAAGCCACACCGTGGCCGGGCGGCAACTCGCGCACAAGCGAAACACGCGAAGTCAGGCGCAAGGTCGGGCGCAACACACCATCATAAATGGAGGCCATGGGAGCCACACCATAAAGCAACAGCCCCGGTCGGGCCAGATTCGCAATCGGCACCTCGTAAGCCAGCTCTCCGGCACTGGCTGCGATGTGGCGGTAGCGCAGGTTGAAGTGTGGTTGCAAGGTTTGAACACAGTCTGTGAAAATCCCAATTTCCGCCTGAGTGAATGGCACATCCTCATCTGCCGAGGGGAAATGCGACATAACCCCATCCACAAGCAGATTACCCATAGCTTTCAGAGGCTCGATGGCATTGGCAAGCTGCGCAGGCAGAAACCCTTCGCGCCCCATCCCCGTATCCACCGCCAGATGCACCGTAAAGGTTTTGTCATACAGCGCTGCCAAACTCTGAAAATGCTCCGCCTCTTCGACGGTAGAAATCGTGCAGCACCAGTTATTCTGCACAATTTCATCGCGCTCTTCCGGGAAAGAGGGGCCCAGAATAAAGGGCTTGGTGCGCACGCCGGCCAAGCTCAGACGCCTGGCCTCACCGGCATTCGCCACGCCAAAGAAAGCAATACCGTGGGCATCGAGCCTGCGGGCTACAGGTTCCAGTCCATGCCCATAGGCGCCGGCTTTAATTACGGGCATGAGCTCTGTATCCGGCAGGGCCTGACGCGCTATATCAAGATTGTGCGCAATGGCCTCCAAATCCACATTTACCCAGGCTCTCGGCGGACTTTCGTTTGTCATAACAGGCACTACTATAGCACCACAACCGCTATTTTACAAGCGCAAATCCAGCAAATCTCCAAAGCACTTAACATTTGCATTAAGTAAAATTATTTTCATTTTGTAATAATTTTGCTGGACATTTAAAAAAAATCCGCTAGAATGTGCGCCGTATGGAAGAATCTCTCCCTAAAAAACCGCACGAGTATTTTGTAAAGCTTATCAGCGTGATAGACGACATGCGTCGTGCCAGTTTCAAAGCAACCCCTGAGACACAGCAGAAAAAGATGCTCGGGTTGACCTTTCGCCAGGGTTCAGCCATGTCGCAGATTAAGTTGCTGACCATGGAAGAGCCGCAGGGTGTGGCGCTCAAAACACTGGCCGGGCACCTGAAGATGACCGTACCTGCGACTTCTCTGCTGGTAGAAACCATGGTGAACAAGGGGTTCTTTGAGCGCAATCCGAACCCGGAAGACCGCCGTGCCGTCTGCATTCGCCTGTCCGAAAAGGGGCACGAGCTCTGCAATGATGTACAGGCCCGCCTGCTCAACGAAATTGACCGCGTGGCAGATGTGCTCAGCCCTGAAGAGCTGGAGACTATATCTCAGGTTGCCGCCAAGCTGGAAAGTAAGTTTTACAGCTGACAGAGCCTCCAAACGCCGTAAAAATATATTTTACAGCGTCATTTACTTGACTAGGCTCGAAGATATGTGTAAGATAGTAGCCGAACCTAGGGGTGAGCGCTCTCGCCGCCCCGCACAATACTTTTCTATATGTCGACGAAACCGAATCTTCTGGCGCATGTTCGCCAACACCTCATCTCCCGCGGCGAGGACTACCAGTGGGTAACCATGGGGCCCAGCAGCGAAAAAATTGGCTTGGCCTACCTGCCGGTAGACACGACCGGCATGCCCTGCACATTCATGTTCACCGAGTTGCACGAACCATGCAGTCTGGTGTTCGACGTTCACTTTGCCACGAAGGTGAACAAGGAAGACATGCAGGAACTGAGCATGCTGCTGCTGACCATCAATGCGAATCTGCCCGAAGGCCAGCTGCTGCTGGATATGGAGGGCGGCTACGTCTACTACCGTCTGAAATATGTTGTCACCAAACCCGACATCACGGATGAGGAGATTCGCAACCAGATAGCCTACATGGAGCGCAACGGCGTGGGGATTTCCGTGACCTACGCACGAATCATCGCTCGCGAGTTCCCCCTGCTCGGCTGAACCAGATTTCACCCCCCATACACACATTATGTCACTCGATAAACCCTTAGCAGGAAAGGTCGGCATCGTCACTGGCGTTGCCAACAAGCGCAGTATTGCATACGGCATTGCCAAGGCTTGGCATGCCGCCGGCGCCAAGCTCATCTTCAACTATCAGGGAGAGCGCCTGAAAGACGGCGTCATTAAGCTGGTGAAAGAGAGCTTCGGTGAGGACACCCCCATCTGCGACCTGGACGTGATGAGCGACCAGAGCATCGCAGACTTCTTTGCCTTCGTTGCAGCCCACACCGACCACGTGGACATGATGCTGCACTCCATTGCCTTCGCTCCCAAGGCAGAAGGCACCCTTGAGGGTCACTTCTCCGACATCCCGCGCGACGCCTGGAATGTCTCCCTGCAGGTCAGCGCCTATTCGCTCATCGCCATGTCGCGTGCCGTGGCTCCGTTGATGGTGAATGGCGGCTCGATTATGGCCATGACCTACTACGCCAGCCAGAAGGTGGTGCCGAACTACAACCTGATGGCCGTGTCGAAGGCTGCGCTGGAGACCTGCTCGAAGTACCTTGCCTTTGATTTGGGGCGCCGCGAGGCCCCGATTCGCGTGAACTGCATCTCCGCCGGTCCGGTGCAGACCCTGGCAGCGCGCGGCGTAAGCGGGTTTACCGGCATGTTCAAAGTCTACGAAGAGAAGAGCCCGCTGCAGCGCTCCTGCACGCTGGAGGAGCTGGGTGCCACAGCCACCTTCCTGGCCAGCGACGGTGCAGCCAGTATCACCGGTCAGGTGCTCTACGTTGATGGAGGCTATGAGATTGTGGGCATGTAAGGCAGCCTGATTTCAACCATCATAAAACCTTAGCGGCGGCAGGTCATGAAACCTGCCGCCGCCTTTATGTTTTTTAAGCTGCCGGGGGCTAACCAGCCCCGCAATAAGCTACGCACTTATTTTTTCTTTCCTCTCGCTACTAAATCGCGCAAGAAATGGATTGACCGCCCACACTGTATTATGCTATAAAACATTTGCGTTCATCCGGACAAAAAAACAAGAAGAAATGGCTTTTTCGTGTCAAAAGGAGGGCGGCAGCTTACTCAATGTTGTTTTTTTTCTTGAGTATGGGGATTTTTCATGGTAGCCTGATTGTAACCTCTTACTATCATGAGCACCGAACCTACCGAAGCATCATCTCCCCAGAATCCACCCGCTGAAAAAGACGTGCAGGAAACTCCGGTTAAACTTACTCCGGAAATGGAGAAAATCGTAGCAGCTGCTGTGGCTCAGGCACTTGCCGCACAAGCTGCATCCAACCCAAATTCCACTTCTCAGCAGGTTGAGAAGCCTGCAACAAACGCCACTGAGCCAGTGAAAGAAGCAAGCGCCGTTACAGCAACGCCGGCAACACTGCAAACACCGCCGCCGCCACCTTCCGGGGTGCCGGGTAAGTGGAACATGAAATTGGCTGCGAAGTCATTGCTGCATCGATACACGAAGTTCTCCGGACGAGCTTCTCGCTCTGAGTACTGGTATTTTGTACTCTTCAACTTCATTGTGGTCACCTCCATATCTGTTCTCATGACCATAACAAGTATGCTTGGCGCGTGGTGTGGACTTGGCGCAGCAATACCGGCGATTATCTTCAACCTGATACTGACTGCTTACAATCTGTTCATTCTGGTGCCCGGCGTGGCATTGTGCGTGCGCCGCTTGCAGGATACGGGGCTGAATTGGAAAGCGCTTTTACTGGTACTGATCCCGTTTGTGGGTGGACTTATTCTGATATATCTGATGGTCAAACCATCCGGTCCGGCGAACCAATATGGCGAAGCCTCTGACTACATAGCGTCGGAAGACGAAGCCACGCCACCCTTTGTGAAGGCTATTGTATGCAAGGCGAAGCTGGTTTATGGCGTTTTGCGTAAGAAATCCAAGCTTGTGGCCAGCTGTGCAGCAGGAGCAGTTGCGCTAGTTGCCGTTATCATGGTTCTGGTTAATTTTATCTTTGCCCGCCCGAACCCATTGGAACAGCTCATGGATGAAGGCAAGCTGGCCGAAGATGCCGACAAGACTCAAAATATGTACGAGAAGTTGTTTTGTAAGCAATACCAAGCCTACCTCAATGGCGAGGCAGAGCTGGCCAATGCTCCCTACATTGCCAATCTTCTCGCTGTTGCCGGGAGCAAGAAGTTCGATGTGCCTGTTGAAGTGGTCAAAGCAATGGTAGAACTTGGCGCCGAGCTGAATAAACCGGCAACTGTGACGCCACTGGGGGATACGGCATGGAACCTAGCCATTGAACATGGACAAGTTCATTTGCTGGACTACCTTGCCTCTGCCGGGGCGAAGAAGAGGGATTGGGCCGGTATGTCTTCCTGCCCACACGTAGTGACTGCTGTGCGAGAGGACAATGAAGCGCTGTTGCGCGCTCTCGCCCGTAACGGCATGAATCTGGATGTACAGAAGGATGACACAGATGCAACCGCATTAATGGAGGCCATCAGCTCGGGAAAAATGAACATGTTGAATCTTCTCATTGAGCTTGGTGCCAATGTAAACGCCACCCGCTCCGATTATAGTGGTGGCAAAACCTCTGTGCTCGATGAGGCTTTGTCCTGTGGGCACCCTAACGCTGCTGAAATGGTTCAAATCCTGATAAAAGCCGGGGCTAAAGGCTCGCCGGCCCAATTATCCGGTAAACTTTTCACCGCAATTGAGGAAAAGAATGTCGATAGTGTCAAACAACTGATCAGTGCCGGTGCACCTCTGGATTACCGCAATGAAATAACCGGCGACATGCCCATTCACGCAGCCATTACCCCCGGAAACGAGGAAATTGTTAAACTCCTCGTGGAGGCCGGCTCCCCGCTCAATGAGCTGGATACTTCATTATGTAAGTCCACGCCGCTGATGAAGGCGGCAACCATTTCGAGCATTGAGATGGTTGAAGTTCTTCTGAAGGCCGGAGCTGATAAAACCATTACAACCACCAATACAATGGGCAAACAGGTATCGGCAATTCACATGGCCCGATCCCAAGGTAATCCCATTATTCTTGCGCTCCTGAACGGAAAAGATAAAAGCAGTGTACCTGCAGATGCTATCAGCTTGGAGGAGGCCAAGGAGCTACTCGAAAAATATGAAATTATTAAGACCACATATGTCCGAGTAGATAATTCCCTGCTGAAGAGTTTTGAGCACTCACAAATTTCCGATTTTGAAAGTGCAATGTGTCTGTCTATGTATGGAGCACCCCCTCCCTGCTATTATCGTAAACAATCTTCAAATTTCCTGAAACATCTGAACCTCTATACCGATGGAGCCGAGGAAATTGACGACTATCCTTATCTGGTGACAATTTATCAGCAGGCTCAATGGTTAGCTGTATACAGAGATGCATCTCACAAGAAGATTTTGCCTAAAATCACCAAAGCATTCATCGGGTTAGGCATCAATCTCAATACGCGCAGAGATAATGCCACGGCACTGGAAGTAGCTGCTGCATATGGTGATGTTGATTGCGTTCGCCTGCTGCTGGAGAACGGGGCTGACCCCACGCTTAAGAATGACAAGGGTAAAAATCTATACATGCAGCTCAAGAAGGATTCCGCAGTAAGCAAGCTGCTATATGAAGTGGCTCCGCCTTCTGCAGAAATCGTTCAGGAGATAGAGGCCGCTGCCACTGAAGCAGCACAGCAGAAACAGGACGATAAGCCGGCTCAGCAGCAGAACAACACTCAGCAAACTCAGCAGACAAGTGACGACTTAGATATGCCCGAATCACTCTCCACCGAATCAGATGAAGAGCCGGAGCAGATGCGTCAATTAGGTGCCCTTATCTCCTCTTTGGAAGCTACCGAATATGGCAATGCTACGCTGAAACTCTATAAAAAGAGACTTCTGACTATTCTGCCTCGCATTAGGAATGGTGAATCGGTTAACACTGTTATCGATAATGCAAATGGAACAACGGCCATCCATAATGCAGCCGGCCTCGGTCACTATGAAATCGTAGAATGGCTCATAAAGAATGGTGCAGATTGCTCTATTCCGACGGCTAAGGGAGCCAGCGTAGAAGATTGCATAGGCAAAGACCCGGGGAATAAGATTCGTAATCTGATTCGTGCGAACACGAAGGGTAAAAACACCCGGAGTTCGAAACGAAACAGAAGGTAAAATAATCAATGTAAAAAGGAGGCGCTTTCGATGAGAAAGCGTCTCCTAAAGTCGGCGCTCAATGGTATTCTACCCCCCTGCTCCAAATAACACGGCTTTGTTCATCCGGCCATACATGCCCACCCACACGCAGCGTGTTTTGATAATTCGGCGCAAGAATTGAGCAGTATTATACTTCTGATATGATCAGTCTATTGAAGAACGCGTTTTTGGGAGCACTCATAGTTCCCCTTTTTGCAATGGGGGATGTAGGAAGAATTGACATTGAGCACGAAGCAGCACCCCATGAATCGCAAGTTCTTTTTTATGATTGGAAGAAAGATGAGCAATACGGCTATAAAATTAACAGAATAGTCCAAGAGTTGGATTTATCGGAGTTTCGTAGTATTATTGTACGATGTGACTCGACCGAACGGCTCGGCGGTAATTATATAGTGACAAGTGATTCGCCGGAACTACCCGGCACAAAGATGTATTACTCGCTCAAAATGCAGGACGGTAAGATGTATAGTTTCCCAAGGGTTACCCCTGCCCCGGGAACACCATGTGAAGATGTAAGTAACAAAGTTAAATTAAAAGGTTTCCGAAATATAGGCGAAAGTGTTTGGAAGGACAGCATCAACAATACCTATTTGGTAAGTGAGGTTCTCATCGATATTGAGAATAAATCCGAATCACCGATAATCCTGCTTCGTGACTGTCTGGCCGGTAATGAAGGATTTGTACTACCCAGATTTGAATGCAATCATGAATTATATACAATCATTCACGAAAGCAATATTTATATTCCACCCATGAGCGTGTATAGACTTCATGGTAAAATTATTCCGTATCCGGCAAATCGGCGTATAAAACCATCTTGCAAAACGCATGATATGAAACTGCCCGAAAAAATGAACGATGTGTACATCGAACTCGCTTTTCAATCGGTGATTATCGGGAAGAAATTACGAGTGAACTCCGAATTGCCACAAAAGTTCATTTATCGGTGCAAGTTCGCCCAATAAACAAGATAATCGGGCGAAGACTGATCCAACCTCCGGTTGTCGTGGCTTCGAATCCCGCCTCACTAATTGCAATCGTGTAGGGGGCTTTCGCCCCCTCACACACCACCGTACGTGCCTTTTATGGCATACGGCGGTTTCCTAACCATTACAGACTACGCTCTGCAATGAGACTATTAAAGCGCGTCAGCTCCGTGCGGGCGAAGTCGAGAGCCGTCAATCGGGCAGGAATGTCGCTAAGAGGCGCCCCGAAATCCAGCAACGCCCCACCAGATTACAACCATGATGTCGCAGGTGCCAGGTATGACTGTGATATTCCACCCAAGCGGTCGAACACCAGGCCGGTGGCAGCCGTCGGCAATCTGCTGCTCTACCTGCTGCAGCAGCTCCCGACGGCAAACACACAATAAGACTTTCTACGCACAGGAGCAGAACTGCTCACGACTCTGAATCCTCTGGGTACCCGTCAAATAAACATTTCAGTTCTTCCATTGCTGTGGGAGTGAGAACAGAGAGATAGCTGTCATCCCCCCGGCAGAGGGTAACAATGTCGCTGAACGAGCGTAGCCCATCCGGCGGTGTAGCAAGCAGAGTACCAAAATGTACGTCACAGCCTTTCCCGGCCTGCAGCAAATCGCGCAAATTGAGGATATGGGTATCCTTCCCTAGCAGCAGTACCCGGTGGATATTCACCCCCGCAGCGGCTGCCAGAAATTGAGCCTGCCTGTTCAAGCGGTAAAAGGGAGATGCCGCATACGTTGTCTCACTGAACCAGAGCGGAGAAGTCTCCCCTACACATTGCTCATTGGCCAACCAACTCCCGGACTCTGCGAACTCGTGCACCAGGTACAGGTGCCCCGGTGTGTACCACAGCGAGCGGTTACCTTTCTGCACCAATGGGGTATCTACATTCAACGCCAGTCCCAGCAGCGACATTGGCCTGACGTTATTGCCGGGAACTACCGAGGAAAGGAGGTCAAACTTCATGGCCTTATACCCGACAGGAATGAAGTCACCGTCCCGAACAGGAACACCTGCTCCCATTTCCGCAACGCAATCAGCCAGCGAAGGCAATTCTGAATCTGTGTTCCGGGTGATATTGCAGACACTCACATTCAATTCCTGCCAAGAGTCAGTCATATCATTCTCGTTGATAATACGGCACCCCTCACCCAGCACCAGCACAGTCTTCACAGGACGCGAAAAACGTGCTGCAACCTGCTTACTGCGTTCATAAAGAACCGTCACCGGTGATTTAAGGTGCGATTTTGCCGAAAACCACAGCGGGAGCTCACCATTAAAAGGCTCTTCATCTGCCAACCAGTCGCCTTTCTCATCGAAAAGCCCCAGCAGCAGCAGGTCTTCCTGACAGCAGCTCAGATAATGGTTCTTATCCACCTTCCACAGAGTTTCAACAGCCAGCTCACGCGCCACCTGCACAGGTTCGAGCTCGGAGTAATCCTCTGCCGGTTCATCCGTAGCAACTTCTGGAACGTCCAGAGATTCGAGTACAGACTGCAAATCCGTCAGCGGTTCCTGGTCGGTAGATTCATCTTCTTCTGTCGACTCGGTCTCCGTTTTCTCCACCTCTCGAATGAGCTCAGGAATCTCCTGAACATGATAAATCGGGCAAGTAAAATCGAGACGGCTCAAAGGGTAGATCAAAGCTACTTCCAATGTCTTCCGTTTCCGCAACTGTAACAGCAATTCAGGAGCGACGTTGCCGCTCAGTATGTAGTAGCGACCCCAACACACACGCAGATAGAGCACCCCCTCCCGGGTCAGAAAGAGGGCCGGATTTTCGGGCTTCTCATCAGGAGCAGAGGCCATCAAGGATTTATGTGTGAGATCATGCAGCGAGAGGCTGCTCCCCCAGCTTATAACCGACTCAGCCGGGACATCATAGGTAGGGCTCCACTTGTCAGTATAACTCAACATGGCAGATCAGCGATTCTGGGGTGAACTCATATAGGCAGCCTGAGAAACATTGCCGAGAATGGTCTGCACCTCGGCCTGCAACAGAACGCGACGTTCAATGAGTGTCTCTACCACATGGCTAAGAGCCTGCAGGTTGTCACTCAACAGGCAGCGCACGGAGGTCATGCACTCATTGAGCACACGCTCAATAGCATGCTCTCGCTGGTGAACCGTACGAGCCTTCCCGGTAAAACCATCGTCGCGATCAAGTCGCTCATCCACCAAGCGGGTAGCCAGCTCACGAGCGTGCGTGAAGTCGGAGGTACTGCCTGTACCGGGGGTGCTGAGCAGCTCTTCAGCCGCACGCCCGGCCAGACTCACCTGAATATAGTTGCGCAGCTGAGCGGCGGTGTCACACTCGTGGTTCTCAGAACTGTGCTGCAGGTAACCAAGGGCGTTACCACTGCCATTGATAGTAACCTGAACCCACTCCAGGCCGAGCAGAGAGCTCGCCAGAGCATGGCCGGACTCATGCACGGCAACAGAGCGCACCTTCTCGGCAGAAAGCGGAATTTTCTGCGTCTCTTCGCCGAAATGCTCCTTGTGCATAGCCTCAGCAATATCGCGGCGGGAAATGGCTCGGTTTTCGTCCAGCGCAAAGCGAATAGCATGGTCAAGCAGAGACTTCACGTTGGCAGGAGACCAATCGTAGGTACAACTGACCGCAAAATCGAGCACCCCCTCCTCAAAACAGACATCAGCTGCAGCCACGCACTTGCTGATGAGCTCGCGGCGATCATCTGCATTCGTCAGGCAACCCAGATAAATGCGTGTGTGCAAGCGCCCGTTGCGCACCAGGGCGGGGTCCAGACACTCCGGGCGATTCGTGGCAGCAATCACGAGCACCTGGCGACCGTTGAAACCATCCAGCTCAACAAGCAGAGCGTTGATAACCACATCATAAACGCCGGTGGAGGCCTCTCGGCTACCAATAGCATCAATCTCATCAATAAAGATAATGGCACCCGTGCGTCGTGCTGCGGCGAATACCTCTTTCACACGTTTGACACCCAGCGCAGGGTGACTGCGGCACAGGTCTGCACCTGAGAGGTAAATGAACGGGCGTTCGAGCTCCGTGGCGATAGCCTTGGAAAAGGATGTCTTACCTGTTCCGGGCGGCCCGCAGAGTAAGATTCCGTACTGCGGGGTGACACCACGCTGGTTCTCCCCATGCAGGTGTGCGAGCGCGCGCTTTACCAGCTGCCAGGGCAACTCCATTCCCACCAGATCTTCAGCCTTCACATCGGGCACGGTAACAGCGAAGAAGTCAGCTTCCTCGATATTAGGTAACATAATGTAGGTCAAGTCTGTAAAGTGCAGTTCCAGCACATCGTTTCTGCGAGAGAACTCTACACGGTAACGCAAACGGCGGGCATGCCTGCGGCGAGCAGCAGTGTGCTCGCGCATCCACTGCAGAGTGTACGGTTCGGCAGTGGAGGGAGAACCCGGCAGAGCCGGCAATTCATCGCACACAATTCTGAGCACGGAGGGTTCGTCATCCTCCACATGCCCCATGATATACTGCAAAGTACGCTCAGAGAGAGCCTCTGACACCATCGGCATAACAGCATTGCCGGAAGATAACGACTCAAGCGAATCCATGAACAGAGAAACAAGGTGCTCCTCATCGACCTCAACCTTCAGGTCGTAGCTCTGCGCAAGGGTACGCACGTTCCCTCGTACAGAGTTGCGAATCAGGCATGCCAGACTCTCAACATCGTGATCATTCATCGGAATGATAGCATCCGTTTTCGACAGGATTCCACGCATTATACTGCACACATTTCGCTCGCTGGTTACTCCACCCGGGGTATTAAGTATAGAATCGCAAACGAGGTCTGCCATCTTATCCTTGGGGATAGAACCTGTAAGTTTTTCGCTCATGCGCACGAAATTGCTGCTCTTGCGGTAATCAATCGAGCAGGTCATCAGGACGATATTTTCTGCAAACGATACCTGTTTATCGAGCAGAGCATCCAGCAACCTGCCGTTAGTCACCATAGAGTCAATGTATGCAAGAGCATCCTGGTGCGCCTTGTCAATGTTTTCGAGAACCAACAGGCCACGCGGATTATTGGAGGCACGCGAGGTGAGCTCACCCTCTCGGCCACCGTCGCGCCAACTGCTGTCGCGCCCGACCATATCATTGGCAAGCTGATAGGTAGAGAAACGGTTCATATCAAGCGGCTCGGTCGGGGCGATACCGAACACCTCGTCAATGATTTCTAGCAGATTGTTAATCAAGTGGGTCTTGCCCACGCCATTACCGCCTACCAGGCAGAATGTCAGGGGGCGCCCCTTGCGATTTGTTGCAGGAGAATTCCAGAAAATGCCCAGCTGCGTGACAATACTACGCACCACATCCTGCTGCCCATAGCAGCAAGCCTGCAGACGCTCGTGAACAATGCGCAGCTTGCGCAGCATCTCGGTGCGGCGCTCACGCTGTAGCGCCATCTTGTAGTCAACCTCAGCTATCTGCAGCTCCCCAAGCAGGCGACGTTGCAACCCCTTACCGGGCACAACCCCGTTAATCATCAGAAAATTACGAACTGGACCCAGCGGTTCCCACAGCAGAGCAGCGGCCATTTGCATGGCATTCACAGGCATATCGTCGCTCAGCGTCGCACGCACCTCACCCATATAGCCGCCATACGGACTGAGCACTCGCGAGGCCTGAGCCCCGAGCCTTACATCACCAATTCCGCCGGTTTTCGACTCTACAACCGGCAGCACACACTCCACCCCCAGCAAACGGGTAAAAACCTCAGGGCAGCACATCAACAACGCATGAAAAATCTGCTCACATCCCAGCATCCCATCTCCGGCAGCCGCAATTCCGCGAGCCTGCTCCAGCACGGTCAGATACGAACCGTCATAATTCGGCCCATCAAGCCGATTATCTGTGTTTTCTGTGGTCATTATATTCTCCTTTAATTTGTTTTATTATTTCCCTCTCTCCCTGGTAATATTTGACCGGCAAAAATAGGTCAAATCCGGATTTCTGAGGAAAACTCGTGTTCCAATTCTTCTATTCGACGCTCTCCGCAAAAAAAATGTTCAGAAAAAAAACTTTTTTTCTGAATTTCGTTTATCCTGCCCGAATCGTGTAGGGGGCTTTCGCCCCCTCACACACCACCGTACGTGCCTTTTATGGCATACGGCGGTTTCCTAACCATTACAGACTACGCTCTGCAATGAGACTAACCCCTGTTTCCTGAACCACTCCTTTCCCATGGCTCGG
>JAZNVF010000079.1:0-25301 GCA_045592685.1 Akkermansia sp.
GAATACGTCGCTGGGCTTGCGAAGACGGCGGGTCTTCTGGCCCTTGACATGACCCCAGGGGGACTTAAGGTGCTGGCGACCACCACCGGACTTGGACTTACCCTCACCACCACCGTTGGGGTGGTCGACGGGGTTCATACACATACCGCGTACGGTCGGGCGGATGCCCATCCAACGGGTACGGCCGGCCTTACCGGAGGACTCGTTCATGTGCTGGGTGTTGCCAACCTGACCGATGGTGCAGTAGCACTCCACGCGGAACTTGCGAACCTCGCCGGAGGGCATCTTGACCAGAGCATACTCGCCGTCGCGGTTGGAGAGCACAGCCTGCTGGCCGGCAGAGCGGGCAATCTTGCCGCCGGTGCCGGGGCGCACCTCGATGTTGTGAATGGCGGTACCCAGGGGTACGTTCTTCAGGGGCATGGCGTTGCCAACCTTCGGGGCAACGTTCTCACCGGCCTGTACGGTCATGCCAACGGTCAGACCCACGGGGGCAAGGATGTAGCTCTTGGCACCATCGGGGTACTGCACCAGGGCGATGCGGCAGGTACGGTTCGGATCGTACTCGATGGCCAGCACAGTGGCGGCCTCGGTACGGGTACGACGGAAGTCTACCAGACGGTAGTGCTTCTTGTGACCACCACCGATGTGACGGGTGGTGATACGGCCGTTGTTGTTGCGACCACCGCTCTTGCGGATGGGCTCAAGCAGGGACTTCTCCGGCTTGCTCTTAGTGATCTCGTCAAACGCGGGCAGAACCTTGTAGCGGTTGGACGGAGTTGTAGGCTTAAATGACTTAAGGGACATGATAGCTTACTTCTATTGTCGTTATGGGTTCTCAGATCAGACGAGGTCGAGGCTCTCACCTTCGGCGAGGCGCACATAGGCCTTCTTCCAGGCCGGAGCGTTGCCGGCGTCCTTGGTGCGCTTGCGGCGCACTTTACCGTCATAGTTAGCCGTGCGAACAGCGGCTACTTTCTTACCGAGGCATTTCTCCACGGCCTGCTTAACTTCGAGCTTGGTGGCCTTTACCGCCACTTCAAGCACAAGCTCACCCGTGGTCTCGTGCAGCACGGCGGCCTTTTCAGACACGCGGGGCTTCTTGATTACGTCGTAAATGTCGTTCATGATTACTTGGTGCGGTTGGCGATGGTTTCGAGGGCGGACTCAACGATGACAACCTTGTTGGCGTGCAGCAGCTGCTCCACGTTCACCTCGGCAGCGCTCATGAGCGTGACGTCCTGGACGTTGCGGCCGGCCTGCTTGGTTTTCTCGTCGAAAGAATCAGCGATGATAAGAATCTTCTTGCCTGCGGCAATCTCAGCCACAGCGGCAACGAAGCTCTTGGTCTTGCCGTCCTCAATGCTGAAGGAAGGAACGGTGCAGACCTTACCACCGGAGATGATGTCACCGAGCACGCGACGCAGAGCGAGCTTGCGGGTGGACTTGTTCACCTTCTTGCTGTAATCCTGGGGGCGGGGACCGAACACCACGCCACCACCCACAAAGATGGGGGACTGGTGGTCGCCGTGACGGGCGTTACCCGTGCCCTTCTGGCGGTAGATCTTGCGGTTGTTACCGGCAACCTCACCACGAGTCTTGGTGTTGGCGGAGCCGGTACGACGATTGGCGCGATAGGCTACTACCAGGTCATGCACGGCCTGGCTGCCTTTCTCGGGCCCTACCGTCACGATATTCGCGGCGGTAGCGGCCTCTATGGTCATTTCTGTAGCGGACATAGATAGGTTCTCCTAGTTCGTATATTATTTACCGTTCTTCTTCTTGGCCGGGCGAACTACAACGTAGGAACCCTTGGCGCCGGGCACAGGGCCGGACACGAGGATCACGTTGTCGTCCTTGCGCACCTGAACGACCTTCAGGTTCTGCACAGTCTTGCGCTCGTTGCCCATGTGACCGGGCATCTTCTGACCCTTCCACACACGGGAGGGGGTGGCGCAAGCGCCCACACCACCGGTACGGCGGTGCATCATCGAGCCGTGGGTCATGGGGGAACCGGAGAAGTTGTGACGACGCACAACGCCCTGGAAACCCTTACCCTTGCTGGTGCCGATGACGTCAACCCAGGCGCCCTCCTCGAAGAGTTCGCAACCGGGGTGAGCAGCACCTTCAGCGGGCAGCTCGGCGGCATCTACGCGGAACTCCTTGAGGAGCTTGGCGGGGGCGATGCCGAGTTTCTTAAAGTGGCCGGCAACGGGCTTGGAGAGACGGCTCTCCTTCTGCTCGTCGAATGCCACCTGGATGGCGGTATAACCATCCTTATCAGCGGTCTTGATCTGGCCGTAAGTGTTGCCGGTCACGTCGATAACCGTGACGGGAATCATGGCGCCGGTCTCTTTGTTGAAGACGCGGGTCATGCCAACCTTCTTACCAATAAGTCCTAAAGACATGTTAATATGAAATCTGTGTTAAGGTTCGTAATGATAGGGATCTGAATCGGGGATTAGATCTTGATGGTGATGTCCACGCCTGCGGGCAGGTTGAGCTTCTTGAGCTCCTCAACCGTGCGGGAGGTCGGCTCCACAATGTCAAGAAGACGCTTGTGGGTGCGGATTTCGAACTGGTCGGCAGATTTCTTGTTAACATGGACCGAGCGGTTCACAGAGAACTTCTCGATACGAGTCGGCAAAGGAATCGGTCCGGCGACTTTAGCGCCCGTGCGCTTGGCGGTCTCGACGATCTCGGAAGCGGAACGGTCGATAGCGCGGCTATCAAAGGCACGGAGACGAATGCGGATTTTGGGACTTTGCATGAACGTGCGGTTTATGTTTAGGTTAGTAATTCAGTTGGTTTATTTATTACCACCGCGAGCCTTGACAATGTCGTTGACAAGGTTCTGGGGTACTTGTTCGAAGTGGGAGGGCTCCATGGAGTAAGAGGCAAGACCCTTGGAGAGGGTACGGATGTCGGTGGAGTAACCGAACATTTCAGCCAGGGGGACGTCGGCGGTCAGTACGCACTCGGCACCCTTGTGCTCCATGTTCTTAACCATGGCGCGGCGGCGGTTGAGGTCGCCCATGATATCGCCCTGGTTCTCGGCGGGGGTCACAACTTCCACAGCCATGATGGGCTCAAGCAGCACGGGGGCGCACTTGGCAAAGGCGTTCTTCATGGCGAAGATAGCAGCCATCTTGAAGGCGTTTTCGTTGGAGTCCACCTCGTGGTAGGAACCGTCAATCACGTCTACCTCCACGTCCTCTACGGGGTAACCGGCAACGGAGCCGGAGTTCATGGCCTCATTCAGACCGGCGTACACGGCGTTCATGTACTCCTTGGGAATGGCGCCACCAACAATCTTGTTGGCAATCTTCAGGCCGGTACCACGCTCACCCGGGCGCATGGCGATAACCACGTCACCGTACTGACCACGACCACCGGACTGCTTCACGAGCTTGCCCTGCACGCGGTCGGCGGACTTGGTGATGGTTTCGCGGTAGGCAATCTGGGGCTTACCGGTGTTGGCCTCTACCTTGAACTCGCGCTTAAGGCGGTCAACGATGATGTCGAGGTGAAGCTCACCCATACCGGCGATGATGGTCTGACCGGTTTCCTCGTCGGTCTTCACGCGGAAGGTGGGGTCTTCGGCAGAAAGGCGCTGAAGAGCGTTGGACATCTTCTCCTGGTCAGCCTTGGTAAGGGGCTCCACAGCCATGGAAATCACGGTGTCGGGGAAGGTGGGGGGCTCAAGGGTGAAGTCGAAGTCATCAGCGGCGAGAGTGTCACCGGTGGTGGCGTTCTTCAGACCCACGATAGCGGCGATGTCGCCGGAGTATACCTCGTTCACGTCGGTGTGGACGTTGGCCTGAATCTGGAGCAGACGGCCTACGCGCTCACGCTTACGGGTACGGGGGTTGTAAACGGTGTCACCCTTGCGGATTACGCCGGTGTACACGCGGATGAAGACGAGGGAACCCACGAACTTGTCGGCCCAGAGTTTGAAAGCAAGGGCAACGGGCTTGTCGTCATCGGAGGGGATGATCTCGCGGGTTTCGAAGGTCTCGTAACCGTTCTCGTCGAGGCCGGTGGCCACGGTGCCGGTCACGGTAGCGAGCTTAGCCTCGAGCGGGGAAGGCAGGTAGTCCACCACGGCGTCGAGCAGGCCCTGCACACCCTTGTTCTTGAAGGCGGAACCGCCGGTCACGGGGATGAACTTGTTGGCGATGCAGGCGCGACGGATAGCGGCCTTCAGGGTCGGGGCGTCGATAGGCTCCTCCATCAGGAAGAGTTCAGCGAGCTCATCGTCCACATCAGCCACAGCGCCCTTCAGCTCCTCAAGAGCCTCCTCGGCGATGTCCTTCAGCTCACCTTCGAGCTCCCTGATTTCGTAGGTGGAGCCCATGCGGTCGGAGTCCGAGTAGTAGATAGCCTTCTGGTTCACCACGTCAATCTGGCCGCAGAGCTGGTCTTCGGCACCGATGGGGATGAGCACGGGGGCAGCGTTGGCACCGAGCTTGGTGCGGATGTCGTTCAGAACGTTGTTGAAGTTGGCACCCGTGCGGTCCATCTTGTTGACGAAGCAAATGCGGGGCACGTTGTACTTGGTAGCCTGGCGCCACACGGTCTGGGTCTGGGGCTGTACGCCGGCCACACCGCAGAACACCACGATAGCGCCGTCGAGCACGCGCAGGGAGCGCTCCACCTCAGCGGTGAAGTCCACGTGCCCGGGGGTATCAATAACGTTGAGCTGGAAGTTCTCGTTCTCGAAAAGCTTGCAGCAGCCTTCGGCAGGTAATTGTTTCCAGTTTGTCGTAACGGCGGCGGAGGTAATGGTAATACCGCGTTCCTGCTCCTGTTCCATCCAGTCGGTCGTCGCAGAACCCTCGTGGGTCTCGCCGATCTTGTGGATCATGCCGGTGTAGAAAAGGATGCGTTCGGAAAGCGTAGTTTTGCCGCCGTCGATGTGGGCAGCGATACCGAAGTTGCGGTAGCGCTCAAGCGGGGCCTTGCGGTCAGGACTGCTAACACTAGCCATAAATTATTTTGAGTAATATGAATGTTTTGGTTTTCAGAGATTACGAGAAATACTCCGCGCCGGAATTACCAGCGGAAGTGAGCAAAGGCACGGTTGGCCTGAGCCATCTTGTGCACGTCATCGCGCTTACGCACGGCAGCACCCTGATTGGCAGCGGCTTCCTTAATCTCGTTAGCGAGAGCCTTAGCCATGGGGATACCCTTGCGGTTGCGGGCGTAGTTGATGATCCAGCGCATAGCGAGAGCCTCGGAACGGTCGGGAGCAACCTCAAGCGGCACCTGATAGGTAGCACCACCCACGCGGCGGCTCTTGACCTCCACACGGGGCTTGGCGTTCTCAATGGCGCGAGTCAGCACCTCAAGGGGGCTTACGGTATCAGTACCCTCGTTAGCCAGGTCGATAGCCTTGTAAACGATACGCTCAGCCAGGGAGCGCTTACCGGCAAGCATCACCTTGCCAATCAGGCGACCCACGAGCACGGAATCGTAACGGGAGTCACGACGTTCAATCTTCTTATAGACGCGTTTGCGACGAGCCATAATAGTTAATTCTTAAAGGTTCAATGGTTTACTTCTTCTTAGCGGGAGCGGCTGCACCGGCCTTCGGACGCTTGGCACCATACTTGGAGCGGCCACGACGGCGCTTGTCAACACCCAGGCAGTCCAGAGCACCACGAACGATGTGATAACGAACACCGGGAAGGTCCTTCACACGGCCACCGCGAACAAGCACGATGGAGTGCTCCTGAAGGTTGTGACCCTCACCACCGATGTAGGCGATCACTTCTTCGCCATTGGTAAGACGGACTTTAGCAACTTTACGAAGAGCGGAGTTCGGCTTCTTCGGCGTACGAGTCATCACCTGAAGGCAGACGCCACGACGCTGCGGACAGCTATGAAGAGCGCGAGACTTCGACTTCTCTTCCGGTACGATTCGCCCTTTACGGACGAGCTGATTAATGGTCGGCATGTTTCCTATTAGTTTATTGTGTTTCAGGGACTTAGAGAGCTTATTCCGTTCCTCATTACCTCTTGGGAATCGGTATTTCACTCCCTCAGCGAGCCCGATAAATACTTGTCACTGTGTGCATTCCTGCACATAGTGGGTGCAGCATTGTACCTTATTTTGCCGATTTGGCAAGCCTTTTCTTCTGAAAATGCAAACTTTTTTGATTTTTTTGCATAATGACAGCATTTTTGTACTGTCGCGCGCGCCCGCACGCGTATGCAGCATGTATAGTGTCATGATTTCCCCTGCCCTGTTACCTAAAGGAAGTCCCGCCGGGGTAGCGACCGCGACGGGACTTAAACTTTCAATTCAGAGTTGTAGCTCTTAAATGTCCCAGGCGTCGAGCCATTTGAACGATACGACACGGAACCTGCGACCAAATGCCCTGTTGGCAGCGCTGAGTCCCTTTGCCTTTCGACCATCGGGGTCGTACTCGGATACCGAAGGAGCGTTGGTCGGGTCTACGTAATCCATGGTGCGCTGAAGCACGGCTTCGCACCAGGCCTGAGCGAGGATGGCCTTGCGACCATTGCGCACGCAACCGTAGGCACGCACGGTGAAGGTGTCGTCTCGCACGGTCAGAATGTTGCCGAGGGAGGCCAGCACGTCACTCTGAATCAGGTACCCGGGAGCGGCGGTGTAAATAGAACCTTCTTCAGCCTCTTTGAACTTGTAGAAATCACCGCTCGTAACGGGGGTGGTTGTTTCATCCATGAACATGCTGTTGATGTCGGTAGCATCGATAGCGGCCTGCAGGGCACCCTTAAGGGCGTTATCCTTGTTGGTGTCGAGACGGCGGTTAATGAAGTCGGACATGTTGAGGAAGGGCCCGCGCTTCTTGACCTGCTTCACAATTTCGGTAGCGAGTTCGCGAATCTTGTCAGAATCGAGCGCGCGCACCTCACCCCAGGCTGCCAGCATGCCGCTGCCGCCACGCAGGGAGGAGGAGCCCTGCATCATGCTGTAACCACCCAGGGAGTCGATACTCTTGTCGGCGGTAGAAACCATGAATCGGGAGAAGAGCACCTGGCTGTTGGTCTTTCCGGGCTCAACAAGTGCGAGCTTACCGCCGGCATTGGTCACCAGTTTGCGCTTGGCCAGCCCCTGCAGCACGGAAGTCCAGGCCTCCACCGACGTGGAGTTCACGTTGAAACCGCCATCAATCATGAGGAATTGGGCAATCTTCTTCCAGCCGTCATCAGCCATGATTTCCTTCACCACATCAGCATCCCTGTACGGGGTGTTGGTCTTAACGTAGCGAGCCACAGGCAGAGCTTCATCCCCACTCAGGAAACGGCTGAGCACATCTTTAGCCTCGCGCTTACCCTTGGTGTCGGGCATATCGGACACGGAGGAACAGAACCAGCGGTCCCACATGGCATCGTTAATCAGCAGGGCATGGTCATAGAAATCACCGAACACCTTCTCATTACCATCGGTTTGGCTGCTGATATTGTTTTGATGGAAGGCATATACATCCGTCGCAGGCAGGCAAGGGTCAGCAAAGGAGTTGCCGAGACCTACGCCGGGAACGCCGGCTTGATACTGCATGCGGCGCAGGGCTGCTACCGTTGTTTTACCGGATTCGTACCAACCGGGCTGCAAGCGCATGCCTGCAAAACCGGCCAGGGAGAACGGAGGGTGCACCGGCAGTTCCAGCACGGAAACAAAGGATACCTGCTCACCATCGCTGGTAATACCCAACATACCGTTGTTACCGACATTGTCCATCGGGCAGGCATTCATACCGGCACCCACGTCAAGAGCCGCAAGCTGATAGGGGTGGTACTGGCGCTGCTGATCATCCGGATTGACGATAACGCTGCCCCAGAAAGCCGGGCTGGAATGCTGCCACGACTTGGTTCGGAAATCCTTACCTTCAAAAATTCGGGCATCAAGGTTACGGTTGGCCGACTTAGGCACGATACCGAGAGCCGCCACGAAATAAGGTACTGCGCTGTCACTCTGAGAACCATCAGCACTCCAGCGTGCATCATTACGCTCCGGGTCACAGAATACAGTGCTTACGCTGGCATCGTGCGGATTATACCAGCCCAGCAAGCCTCGCTGGGGGCTTTGCCCGCGCTTACCATAACTGCCGTCCGCGCCACTGGCTTCAGCCATGCCGTTATAGCCATTAAATGTAGTGATAGCCTCAGGATTTTGCGGAGCAAACCAATGACCGTCTGAATTATAGGCTCCGCCATCTGCGTGCACACCCAGTCGAATGGAGATATACCAATCACCGTTATCCAGCTCACTTTGCGGCTTATTAGCGTAGAAGTGAGCTTTGTACCCGGACACGGAACTGGCGTTGTATCCCAAAGTCCAGGGGTTTGAGTATGGCTTCGTGTAGCTATCCGTTGCACGCGCCTGACCGGGAGAGAAGAAAAGAATCTCACCAGGCTGGAACACAATATCCCCCTTCTGGTCGTTCAGCGATTTCTGGAAATAGTCACCGTAGTCCAGACCGAAGCCTTTATCGCTGGTATCCTGCCTGAAACCATACGTCTGCCACTTATAACCACCACTGTTGGACCAGCCCTGTAACCATGTTGCTTTGTACGGAGCCGACTGCGACCAGAGCTGCTGACCGCGAATCTTCATGGGAACATTGTAAGGGTTCCACCACAGGAACATGGGGGCAAAACAAAGACGCAGGTTATACTTGGGCTGTTCTTCCGAGCCTTCCACCTGGTCTGTCACCAGACCGAAGGTGTTCATGAACGCCAGCATGACAGGCGTGCGGGCATAGCCGGCAGACTTACTCCCCTGATCCATGAGCGCACGGGAATCATACACAGAACTGGCAGAAGCCGGGAGTTCATCCAGCGAGGTATTAGTCCCACCTGCCTGCCCTTCCACATACCCTGCACCGCTCATGCGCGTGTAGCAATTGTCAACACTGCCGATAAGACGTGCGGTGAAGTTTGCGCCATCCTGCGCGGTACCATCCGGCCAGCAATTGTAATAGGCAAAGAGGTTCTGCCAAGAGCCTATGGGCATGTTCTCCTCGGTACCACGGGGCACATCGGCGCCCTCCACCAAGGGGCAATCCTGATGGGTACGCGGAGCAAAATCGGTGTTCTTCAGCGTTTTCTTATTAAGCAGCAGACAGAGGTCCTGCTTAAATCCACCGGTTCGCACATTGATGGGCAGCGAATAGGAGGTGGTCGTCACATCGAAGAAATAGGGCATACCGGCCTCTTGCGATGAGGTGGAAGTCAGCGGTATACTGGCCATGGTAAGCAGCTTTTCAGGCTGCTCTATGCCCTCCTGCGGCAAGAAAGAAAGATATTCACTGTCTACGAAGAGGGGCGAGGGCGTATTCCACGTGCGGTGCAGCACATCGATGGGCTTATCAGAGCCTTCAGGGTCTTTGATGGTAATCTTACTCTTCTGGTTCTCACCGCCAATCCACCAGGCGAAACAACCGGTATTCTTGCCGGTTGAGGGCATGGAAATAAGATCGGCGTAGACCAGATGACGCCCGCCCAGCCGCTTACCCAGCGTGCCTTCACCCACCAGACAAATACGGTTACCCGGGTCGCGGCTACCCAGCGACTGCACAGCCTGCAGCTGCCGCAGTTCCTCCGGACGGCGGGAGGAGATGAGCCAGCGGCGGAACATAGAGGAGCGCCCCTTATCATACGTGGAGCGAATATCCCCCCCCTTGCCCGTAACTGGTTTACCATAAATCGGCCCGGACCAGCTGTCCCACACACCGAGAATGTGTTGAGCCACAGAGCCTTCCTCTTCTGACACGATGGCGGAACTGGCCGTCACACGACGGTCGGGCCCGAGTGCCATCTGCAGCTCACCAATGGCGGCATCGAGCCCCACCAGGGCCTGTTGACGCGCCTCGGACTGCAGAGCGGTCTGCATGGCAATGCGGTTCTGAGATGATGCCATGGCCAATATACCCACCGCCAGGAGGGTAAGCAGCATCATCAGCGTGAGCGAAGCGATAAGAGCAAAACCATGTTTCTTCCTCTTTATCAGCTTCTTAGGTAAAGGTGTCTTGTGTTTGAGCTTCATAACACTATATGCAAGTACCCCTCTACTATACACTACAATAACGGGGCGTCAAGAAAAAAGTACGAGAAGGAGCCGAGTTGCGAAAGACGAATGACGAGTTACAAGTGTTGGCAGGTGCCAGCTTGTAACTCGTCATTCGACCTTAATATAACTTGTAGCTCGCCTTTAATATCTCACTTGGGCACGCCGGCCTTGGCGACTTTGGAAAGATAGATGAGCAGTCGGGGAGTAGCCTCGAACAGCTCCTTAATGGGGGCTGGAACCTCCAGCGCCTTCAAAGTCTCGGGAGTAATGGCGGCGGGGTCCTTAAGGTTAGCCATCACGAAATTCTGAATGGAGGTCACGGCAGCTTTGTCGGCCAGCAACTGAGTGAGGGGTTCCTTCAGCGAGGGCGGGCAATTAGCCTCGAGCGCAGCAACAACCTTCTTGCGAATGGCCATGGCGGCCAGGTTCTGTAATAATCCCATATCTGTATATTATTTAACGGTTACGGTTATGGTGCGGGTTTTGAAAGGAGCTTCCCCTTTCTCCCAGGGGCGGGAATAAATAAGCTGCACAGTCCCCTGCCCGGCTTTGAGTCCGGTAACGGTTACCACAGTACCACAGGGGCGGCCACACACCGGGCGCTCCCCGGGGGGCGGTGTATTAGCTTCGAAAGCCAGGTTCACCTGCACCACGTCAGGACACTCGGCCACCTGCCACACAAAGCCCGTCGTGGGGTTCCCGGGCAGGGTCACACTCCAGCTCTGCCCCACGGTCAGCGCGGCAGTCTCCACCGCCGGCTCAGCAGCACAGGCCAGCGGCACTACGGCTCCCAACAGAGCCATTGCTATGTTACGCATCATCATACCACCCTTATACCAGTATTTTCGAGTAAGGTCAAGTAAAGGTCGCTCCACGGCTGCATTTTTTACAGCATCAGCCAATAGACCGCCATCAGCAGTCCCCCAGCCCCCAGACTCAGCGGCGCAATGCAGCGCCGCGTTCCCGCATAGCGCCGCGCCGCAATAGCGGCCACGCCGGGCCAGCAAAATATCACACAGCCCAACAGGGCTCCCTCCGCATGCTCTATCACCTCCTCTGCCAACAATCCTTCGCCTTTCGTACAGTTCAGGTAACGCATGAGCAACACCCCGAAGACCAGCAACACCCACCCCACAAGCGGCAGCAGCAACACAACAACATCGGCCGCCCGTGGGGAATAGCGCCATACATCATACAGCGGACAGACAAACGCCGTAAATACCACAGTCGCCACAACCACCATCCCTACAATAATCTGAACCAGCTCCGAATCCACCGTCGACACACGAGTCCACCCCACCAGGCAACTCACGACCAACGAAAGGCATGCACCGCAAAATACAGCGCAAAACATGCGCAGGAAACGGGGAGTGGGAGTAGTGGGTTCCATTGTTTTACCTGTATCTCAAGTGCCAACAGCAGCCCCACTCAGAACCGGCAGATGATAAGCACCAGCTGCACCAACCCCGCCAACAGATAGCGAAACGCCGCCCACTCCGGCCTCCCCACGCTCCAGCGCCGCGCCACAACGGCCGCCACAGCCGGCCAGCAGAACAACACCCCGGAAATCAGCCACCCGGCAAGCAAGGCCGGAATTTTCCCCCACTCCGGGTCATCTGTGAGCCAGGCTAACACCTGCAAGGGCAGCGACCAGAAACTCACCAGCAGCAGCAGCACAACATCCTGCCGCCGGCGGCTCCACGCCTTACGACTGAAAATAAACCGCGCTACCATGGCCAATACCACCGTGGCCACAGCCACGGCCGCACACAGCATCACCTTTACATCGCACGGCACCGGTGGCATACCTCGCTGAAGCCAGAACAGCAGGCTCGGCGGCACACAGCACCCGCAAAATACGGCACTGAACAAGGTGTAGAAGGGTAATCGAGGTTGCATGGGAGTATACTAACATGCCCGGCAAACCGGAGCAAGCCTAAAGTACGCTCGCGCGGGCTGAACGCACTCTGTCCTTTACTTTCGCCCCGGTGGTGTGGTATACTCTGCGACGTACCATGGCATTCACACACTTACACGTTCACACGGAATACTCACTGCTGGATGGGATGATTCACACGAAGGATCTCATCAAGCGCTGCGCCGAACTGGGCATGAACTCCGTTGCCATCACCGACCACGGCAATGTGTTCGCAGCCATTGAGTTCATGGTGAACGTGAAGAAGCACAACAAGGACATACTTGCCTGGAACAAGGAACACCCGGATGAAAAGAAGCCGGTCTTCAAACCGATTCTGGGCTGCGAGATTTACCTGTCGCCCACCCCGCTGGATGTGAAAAAGCAAATCCCCGGGCGCAAGAAATACACCCACCTGGTGCTGTTGTGCGAGAACAACCTCGGTTGGGCCAACCTCATTAAAATCGTCTCTCGCGGGCACCTGGAGGGCTTTTACCACAAACCGCGTGTGGATTTGGCCACCCTGCGTGAGTTCAGCCGCGGGCTCATCTGCCTGACGGGCTGCGTGTCCGGCCCCATGCAGGAGTGGATTTTGCAGGACCAACCGGAGAAAGCCGAGGAGGTGCTGCTGGAGCTGGTGGATATTTTCGGCAAAGACAACGTGTTCGTGGAGCTGCAAGACCATGAGCTGGAGGAAGAGCGCCGCTGCACCCCCGAGCTGGTGCGCCTGGCACGCAAGCATGATGTAGGGCTGGTGGTAACGAATGATGCCCACTTCCTGAAAGAAAGCGACCACGATGCCCACGACATCCTCATCTGCGTGGGCACAGGCAACAAGCGCATGGACGGCAGGCGCATGCGCTACCCGCGCAGCGTCTATTTCAAGAGCGAGGAGGAAATGCGCGAACTCTTCCCCGAATACCCCGACGCCTACGAAAACACCAACATCATCGCAGAGCGCTGCAATACCTCCATCAAGCTCGACTCCACCTCCACCGAGCGTTACCCGGAGTTCGCCCCCGATGACGGCTCCACCCGCGAGGAATACCTGCGCAAAATCTGCTACAAGGGACTGGAGGAACGCTACGGCAAAGAACGAGTCGAAAACGACAAAGACCTGCGCGACCGTCTGGACTACGAGCTGAGCATCATCAACATGCTCCGCTTCCCCAGCTACTTCCTCATCACCGCAGACTTCATCAACTGGGCCAAAGATCACGACATTCCCGTGGGGCCGGGTCGTGGCTCAGCCGCCGGTTCGCTGGTGGCCTATTGCATGAAGATTACCAACATCGACCCCTACAAATTCTCCCACATCTTCGAGCGATTCCTCAACCCCGAGCGTGTGAGCCCGCCCGATATCGATATCGACTTCTGCCAGACCCGCCGCCCCGAGGTGATTGACTATGTGCGCCATAAGTACGGCGAACGCGCTGTGACCCACATCATCACCTACGGTACCATGGGCGCCAAATCGGTGATTAAGGACGTCGCGCGCGTGCTCGACCTGAGCTATGCCGACAGTGACCGAATTGCCAAACAGATTGAGAGTGGCCCCGGCGTGACCCTGAAAAAGAGTTACGATGCGAATGAAGACCTGCGCAACCTGCTGCAGGACCCCACCTACGCCGAGGTGTGGGACTACGCGCTGAAGCTCGAAGGCACCGTGCGCAACGTAGGCATGCACGCCGCCGGTGTGGTGATTGGTGACCGCGCGCTCGACGACTACGTGGCACTCACGCGAGATGACCTCAGTAACCCGCAAGGTGAAGTAGTGGCCCAGTGCGATATGGGCGCCATTTACAATGCAGGCCTGCTGAAAATGGACTTCCTGGGTCTGAAGACCCTGACGGTGATGAAAGATGCCGAGCGCTATGTGCGCTGGCGCGTGCCGGATTTCCGCTACGATGCCGTGGATATTGAGGACAAGGAGACCTTTGCCCTGCTCAACCGAGGAGACACGATGGGTGTGTTCCAGCTCGAATCGGGCGGCATGGTGGATACCTGCCGCCGCTACGGTATCGACAACATTGAAGATATCATCGCTCTGCTCGCCCTCTACCGCCCCGGTGCCATGCAGTTCATGGACGACATGATTGCCGTGAAAAAGGGGCTCAAACAGGCAGAATACGAGCACCCGCTGCTCGAAACCGTATCCGGCCTGACCTACGGCGTGATGATTTACCAGGAGCAGGTGCAGGCCGCGGCCAAGCTGCTGGCCGGCTACACCCTGGGTGGTGCTGACCTGCTGCGCCGCGCCATGGGGCACAAGGATATGCAGGAGATGGCCGAGCAGCGCCGACGTTTCGTGAAGGGCTGCTGGGATGTCAACCAGATTGACGAAAAGACCGCCAACGCCATCTTCGACAAGATTCAGAAGTTCGCCGGTTACGGCTTCAACAAGTCGCACTCCGCCTGCTACGGCCACATCTCCTACTGGACCGCCTACCTGAAGGCCCACTACCCGGTGGAATTCCTCTGCGGTCTGATGTCGAATGAGTCTACCAACGAAAAAATCGGCGTCTTCATTCAAGAGGCCACCCGCCTGGGTATCGAGGTGCTCGGTCCCTGCGTGAACCACTCTGCCGTGAAGTTCCAGCCCGAAACCATGCCCAACGGCCACCTGGCCGTGCGCTTCGGCCTGGCTTCCATCAAGAGCATGAGCTCCGATACGGTGGAAGTCATCGTGAAAGAGCGAGAGGCCAACGGCCCCTACAAGAGCCTGGAGGATTTCTGCTACCGCATTCCCCCGCAGAATGTGCGCCGCAACCAGCTCGAAGTGCTGGTGCAATGCGGTGCTTTTGACTGGATGCAGGTCTGCCGCGCCCAGCTTTTCGAGACTATCGAGCAGTGCCTGAACGGTGCCGCCGGGGTGCACAAAGACCGCTCCGTCGGACAGATGGCCCTCTTCGCCATGGAGGAGACCACCTCTGCCGCCGAAGAAAAAGTCATTCTGCAGGAATGGCCCAAGGAAAAGCGACTCGATGACGAAAAATTCCTTACCGGTGCCTATTTCACCGGCAACCCGCTCGACAGCATGCGCGGTATCATCGACGCTGCGAAATACACCCGCATCGGCACCCTGCCCGACCTCACGAGCGATGAAATCAAAGGCTCGCACGAAATGGCCGGCATGCTGCGCACCGTCACGCCCAAGGTGAGCAAGAGCGGGCAGAAGTTCGCCATCATCGCCGTGGAAGACTTCACCGGCTGCACCGAGGCGCTGCTCTGGGGAGATTCCTACACCAAGGCCGTTGCCGTGGAGGGGCTGCTGCAGGCCGGCAGTTTCGTGAAATTCCGCGCCCGTATATCGGAGGATGAAAAGACCGGCGGCAAGAAAGTCTCGGCCAACGGCCTGGAGCTGCTGAATACGAACGCGCCCCGTCGCGGCAAGCCCAAAGAGCCGACCTTCTACGAAATCGTGCTCAACACCGCGCGCCACACCATGGCTGACTTGCAGCACATCAAGGGTATCTTGCTCGAGCACAGCGGGCGCACCCCGGTGCACATCACCTTCCGCAATTCGCTGGGCAACCGTGCCAGTATCGAGCTGGGCGAGCGCTACCGCGTGACCCCCTCTCCCCGCCTCAACGAACAACTCTCGCTCTATAGCTGATGCTCAAACTCACGCCCAGAACCATCATTCTCGTGGCAGCCCTCGCTTTTCTGATAGGGTTGCTCTCCCCCTATATCAACAGCTGGATATCCAATACCCCGATAGCAGCCGCCCCCATCGAGCCGGAGCAGGATCGCGCGCCCATCGTCAGCGATGCCTTCACCCTTCGCCTGCTGAAAGCTGCCACCGTTGCCCAACCGCAGGGTAATATCGTGCTCGCCCCCGATTCTCTGGCCACTGTTCTGCGCGCCATGCTACCGCTGGCCTCCCCCGAGGTAGAGCAGGCGCTCAACAGCCTGCAACTGCCGGCCGAGCAGCAAATCAGCTCGACCCTCCATACCGAGGCCACCTACCTCTTCGCGGATTCTGCCGCCGAGCTCACCGGGGAACATCCCCACGTTTTCGACGAGCCTATCACCACAGACCGCCCGAGAGCCTTCAGCGAAATCAACCTGCGCCTGCAAGGTTCGCTCGGCAGGGAAATCGGCACTCCGGCTAACAGCGACACCATTAACAGCAACACAAACCTGCTGACTTTCAACGGTATCAATATAACCACCCACTGGAAAACACCGGTCAACCCTGCCAACTCCCGCGCAGGTACCTTCTACAACGCCAACGGCAGCTTACCCCAGGTGCTCTGCATGAGTGTGTACACCGAGCGCTATACCGAGTGCCCACAGGGCAGTTGGAAAGCCGCCGCCATCCGGCTGGACCGCTCCCCGCGCGCGATCCCCGAGACCCCCGATTGCTACCTCATCATCATTCAACCAACCGGCAATCCCAGTGCCCGCCCCTTCGCTGCCGACCTGACAACTGAGCAGTTCAGCGCCATCCGCACAGCCCTGAGAGAGAGTACGCGCAGCTGCTCCACCCTGCTGCCCAGGCTCGATTTTGCAACACCGCCGCATGATATCACCCCCCTGCTGCAAGCTCTCGACATCGACCCTCTCTTCACCTCTGCCACCCCCTTCAGCAAGCTGACGTCCGCCAGCCCCTGGCCCTTCACCGGCGCCATGCAATACTGCCGTGTCAGAATGGCTGAGTCCACCAAAGCTGCGGTGGACGCCCGCCCGGTGCCGGAAACCGAGCACACGTTCGACTGCAACCGCCCCTTCATCTGGTGCCTCATGCCGCTCTCATCCCCACACGCTCCCTTCGCCATGGGCGTGGTGGAAAACCTGTGAAAAAAACTTACTGCCCCATTTGGCGAAGAGCCTCCTGGGCACCGGCATGCCCCTGCTCGGCGGCTTTGCGTAACCACTGAACGGCCTGCGAGTAGTCCCGTGACACACCTCGGCCATGGTAGTAGAACCAGCCCAGGTTGTACTGAGCGTCGGCATACCCCTGCTCAGCGGCTTTGCGTAACCACTGAACGGCCTGCGCGGAGTCCTGCGGCACACCGTAGCCTTTCTCGTAGTAGAAGCCCAGGCCGTTCTGAGCGTCGGCAAGCCCCTGCTCAGCGGCCTTGCGGACCCACTGAACGGCCTGCGAGTAGTCTTGCGGTACACCTTGGCCTAAGTAGTAGCACCCGCCCAGTCTGTTCTGAGCGGCGGCATACCCCTGCTCAGCGGCCTTGCGGAACCACTGAACGGCCTGCGCGTAATCTTGCGGTACACCGTGGCCGTTTTGATAGCACCAGCCCAGGTTGTTCTGAGCGCCGGCATGCCCCTTCTCAGCGGCCTTGCGGTACCACTGAACGGCCTGCGCGTAGTCCTGCTGGCCCCCCTCACCCTTATCGTAACGCCTGGCCAAATTATACTGAGCGTCAGCGTTTCCCTTCTCCGCGGCCTTGCGGAAATATTCTACGGCGCGGGGTAAATCCCGAGCCACGCCGTAGCCATGAAAATAACAGGCGCCAAGGCGTACCTGGGCCGGGGCATAGCCATGCTCGGCAAGAGGAGTCAGTCGCTCAACCAGACCTTCATATTGTTCAGCTGCGACCAGTTGGTCCACCTCGCGGATAAGAGACTCCCGGTCTTCCGGAGCATCGGACTTCTCCACAGGTTGCGATTGTGGCGGATTACCGGAAATGACGGGAGTAATAACGATGGCACTGTCTTCCACCCGATATTGGCAATTCGCCTTCAGGCAGACATAGTGCAAAAACTCTTTGGCCGAAACTGCCTGCAGAGCCAGATTACTGACAATCGGTTGCGGAGTACCGGGAGGAACCGCCGAATCATCATAAACAAAGTTGAGAGTCAGGCCATTCTTTCGGGCCTCACCACGCAGAAAATCGAGAACATCTTCGATAAGGGTATTTTCTAGCCTGACACTCCCTATCATGATACGGCTCAGGTTCATTTCATTCACGGTTCTCTTGTCCGGCTCACTGACAGGCGGCTCTGCGGGGCGCCACTCCGGCTCACCGGCAGGTTCTTCTGCGGGGTCCCCCTGATAGTAGCTGACCGTACCGGCGGCAGCAAGCAGGAGCAATGCGGCGGCGAACACGGCTTTTCCCCGGCGGGGACGGCTTTTACAGCCGCTCACCACTTCGGCATGTGGCTCTTTTCCGTGCAGGGAATCGAGCCAGGCCTGTGCGGTCTGCCAGCGCTCGTGGCGGGGCATGCGCAAGGCTCGATCAATACCTTCCAGCACGGCAGTGCTGAATCGCCCGCGGAGCTCCGGGCGCTGACTGAGCGGACGGTAGGGGTCATCATCCGTGCGCTCATGACAATCCGGCGGGTTTTCCCGGGTGAGCAGGAAATAACAGGTAGCCCCCAGGGCATAAAGGTCGGTCCAGGGGCCGCGCTTGGACTTGCTATTCTGTTCGAGCGGCGAGTAGCCCGGCGTGAAGGCCGCCAGCAGGCTGGTGGGGCCGGACTCCGACTCTCGCGCCAGACCGAAGTCGATGAGCACGGGGGTACCATCCGGCAACAGCAGAATATTGTTGGGCTTGATATCGCGGTGCAACAGGGGTTGCGGCAGGGTATGCAGGTACTGCAAGGCACTGAGCAGGGGCTGCAAAACAGAGAGCAGCCACTTTTCCGTTATGTTCTGCGGTGAGGGGGCAACCTCATTCAAGGCGCGACCGCCGATGTAGTCCATCACATAATATGCCGTACCGAGAGCCTGAAAAGCCGTGAGCACCTGCGCAATATGGCAGTGGTTCAGGCGTGTGAGCACGCCTGCCTCGTGAATAAAGGATTGCAGAGCCGCCTGATAGGTAGTCTCCACACCGCCCCCGGCGGGACCGACACGATACTGCCCCGGCTCACGGTAGGCCAGCTGAGTGGGGTAGTTCTCTTTAATGATCACCTGCCGCTGTGTCGTCAGCTCCGTCGCCAGATAAGTGATACCGAATCCCCCCTGCCCGAGCACGGAGGCGATGGTATAGGTTCCATTCAGCACATAGCCCACAGGCAATGCGGATGAGACGATGACGGTTTCGGCAGACATGGCGAAGAGGTATTGACGGTGACGAATGACATGCTACCAAATACCGGCCAGGATGTCAAAACATATTAAAATCGGAACGCAGGACTTCAGTCCTGCCCCCCTCCGCCGGCAGCCGACGTTACAGGAACGCCAGCCAGAGGTACACGCTGGATATCACGATAGAAAGCAGCATGAGGGGGAACGCCACCTTCATGAAGCCCCAGAAAGAGATGTGCAGGTTATGCTTGCGAGCCAGCGAAAGAGCCACCACGTTCGCACTGGCACCCACCACAGTACCATTACCCCCCAGACATGCCCCCAGCGAGAGCGCCCACCACAGCGGCTCCAGGTTGCTGTAGCCCATATTGCCCATGTCATGAATGAGCGGAATCATGGTTGCCACGAAGGGGATATTGTCCACAAAGGCCGACATGATAGCACTGAGCCAGAGGATGGACAGCGTGGTTACAGTATGGTCACCGCCGGTTAAATCCATGGTACCGGCAGCAAGACATTTGATGACACCGTTCACCTCCAGGCCCCCCACCAGCACAAAGAGGCCGATGAAGAAGAAAATCGTGGTCCATTCCACCTTGGAGAAGATGAGTTCGAGCATCTTATCGCGCCGCGGCATGGTCATGAGCATAAGCAGAGAGGCACCCACCACCGCCACGGTACCGCTCTCGAGAGTCCAGCCGGGAATCTGGCCATGCAGGCAGAACAGAACAATCGTAACCGCCAACGTGAACAGACACTTGCGCAACAGAGGTTTGCTGCGAATGAGCCCCTTGGTCTTAATCTTCATGATACGCTGCTGTACCTTGGGGTCGCACACCAGCTGCCGACGGTAGATGAAGACGAGCAACCCGACCGTTATCACAAATATCACACAGCAGGGCAAGGCAAGATTCCTGATGAAGGCCATGAAGTCCAGTTCCTTCACGGCACTGGCAATCATGATGTTGGGCGGGTCACCTATCATGGTGGACGTACCGCCGATGTTGGAAGCCACAATCTGCGCCACCACAAAGGGGAGCGGCGAAATTCGCAAATCCTTCGCCAGCGTGAATGAAATCGGCACCGTGAGCAGCACCGTCGTCACATTGTCCAGAAAAGCCGAACAGAAAGCCACCAAAACCGAAAGACTCACCAACAATGCCACAGGGTTACCCTTCGCCCGCTGCGCAGCGTGTACAGCCAGAAAGCGGAACAAACCGGTCTTACTCAGAATCAGCACCTGAATCATCATGCCGATAAGCAGCGCCAGGGTGTTGAAGTCGATGTGGTGAATCGCCTCCTCCTGCGTAATCACACCCAGCAATACCATCAGCATGGCACCACTCAGAGCCGTTACCGTGCGGTGAACCTTCTCAGTGACAATCAGAGCATAGGTCACCAAAAACACAATAATTGCAGCGTATGTCGTAAAATTCAGCTCCATGTAACAAAAAAACGATTCATCCCGCGAGCGGGTCGGATATTCTACTCATTTTCTTTCAAAAGGCAAGCAAAATCGCGCTGAAAAGATATTTTTGCAGTTTTTATAAAGTAAACTCAAAGATTATTCGGTCAGACGCCATTTTTGACTTCACAAACCCATAAAAAACGTGTAGTATATAGTCACGATATGGCTATACAGATGCAAAGAACACTTAAGAAGTGTGCCTCCATCAAAGGCACATCGCTTCACACGGGCCTTCCCGTCAACCTCACCATCAAACCGGCGGAGGTCAATACCGGCCTGAAGTTCAGGCGCATAGACCTGCCCGACAAGCCCTTCATCGATGCGTCTGCCGCCAAAGTGCAGACCGTAGAGCGTGCCACCACCCTGGCAGAAGGCTCCGTGAAGGTACACACGGTCGAGCACATTCTCTCTGCCCTCACCGGCATGGGGGTGGACAACGCCATCATTGAGATGGACAGCAATGAACCGCCCATCGGCGATGGTTCTGCTGCCCCCTACGTCGAGCTCATCAAACAGGCCGGCCTCGAGGAGCAGGACGCCCCTTGCCACATCTGGGAGATTCGCGAGCCTATTCAGGTGGAAAACAAGAATGGCAGCCGCATCATCATCATGCCGGACAAGAAGTTCCGCGTGTCCGTCACCGCCGTGGGACCCGAGGGGCGCGTAACCCAGTACTTCACCAGCGAGGTTAACCCCGAGACCTACGAAAAAGAGTTCTCCACCGCGCGCACCTTCTGTTTCTACGAAGACGTGCAGCCCCTGCTCGACAAGGGCCTGATTCAGGGCGGCACGCTCGACAATGCTATCGTCATCAAGGGCGACCAGTACATCTGCGCCGGCGGCCTGCGCTTCCACAACGAGTGCGCACGCCACAAGGCCATGGACATGGTGGGCGACCTCATCCTCAACGGCCACCGCATTCTCGGCCACGTGATTGCCATCATGCCCGGTCACGGCATCAATACCCAAATGGCCAGCGCCCTGCAGAAGAAGTACGACAGCATGGAGGCCATGAAGCCCAAGCCCTTCATCTTCCCTTCCGGCGACACGGTGCTCGACACCACCGAGGTGCTCAAACTCCTGCCGCACCGCTACCCCTTCATGATGGTCGACCGCGTGCTCGGCTTCGAGGGCGATACCAAGTGCGTGGGGCAGAAGAACCTCACCATGAACGAAATGTTCTTCCAGGGTCACTTCCCCGGCAAGCCGGTCATGCCCGGTGTGCTGCAGCTGGAGGCCATGGCCCAGGTGGGTTCCATCCTCATGCTGCGCCTGCCCGAGAACCAGGGCAAAATCGGCTACTTCATGAGCTGCGACAAGGTTAAATGGCGCAAGCCCGTAGTGCCGGGTGACGTCCTCATCATCGAGGCCGAGCTTACCAAGATGCGCGGCGCTATCGGCGTATGCAACGCCCGCTGCCTGGTAAACGGTGAAATTACCTGCGAGGCAGAACTCAAATTCATGGTGGCAGACGCCTGATGAAACCCGCTTTTGCAGAAAAAATCGCAAAAATCAAGAATCGGTGCTTGACAAGCACCGATTTTTGAGTATCATACCTCTCCCCGACCGCGCGCAGCGGCCACAGCACACTTCAAGAACTTCTAAACGTAACCATACATCATCATGAGCAAGAGAACATACCAGCCTTCCAAGCGCTGCCGCAAGCGCCAGTTCGGTTTCCGCGCACGCATGGCTTCCAAGAATGGTCGTGCTATCCTCGCCCGTCGTCGCGCCAAGGGCCGCAAGCGCCTTCTGCCCAAGGGTGTGGAAATCCACTACAAGCGCCACACCGTTCAGCACGGTGTTTGATATAGCGACCGGCAACGGTGAGCAGATAGCCCTTAACTGTTTGTGAACCGCCAACCGGTAGAGCAAGCAACGTCCTGTTGTAAGATGCAGCTCAAGCGCAGCAACACCATGAAGCGAGCCTCTCAGTTCGCCATGGTACGCCAAGCGGGCCAATCTGAAGCAGGGCGTTTCCTCATTCTTAGTACAGCCCCCCTGCCCACCGCAGGGGAGCACTCGCGTTTTGGCATCATCACCACCAAGCGCATCGGCCATGCGGTCGTGCGCAATCTCCTGCGCAGGCGTGTACGCGAAATTCTGCGCGCGCACGGAGAACCGCTTTCCACCGGGCTTTATGTCGTGATAGTTGTGCGCAACCGCGCCGCCCTGACCGACTACGCCGGGCTGGAGAAAGATTTCCTCAAACTGCTGGCACGCCGGCAGAAAAAAGAGAATCTTCCCGTACAAAATGCTTAAAAAAATCGTCATCCTGCCTGTATTGTTCTACAAGCGCTACCTGAGCCGTCCCCTGCATGTGCTGGCCGGCCCCATGGCAGGCTGTCGATTCACGCCGAGCTGCTCGACCTATTTCATACAGGCCGTGGAAGAACACGGTGCACTGAAGGGCAGCGCCATGGGGATATGGCGCATATTGCGCTGCAACCCCTGGGGCGGCTGTGGACACGACCCCGTACCGCCCCGCAAAGACAAAATTTCCACACACTGAAACCTACCCCGACATACAAACAAATTTATGGATAAAACATCAGCAATTGTAGTAGGCTCATGCATTGCTCTGCTGGCTGCCAACTGGTGGTACACGAGCAACCAGACGCCCCCTGCCCCGGCGGCTCCGCAGGCACAGACAGCCCCGGCCACTCCGGCAGAGTCCGCCCAGGCTCCCACCGCGCAACCGCTCGACCCGCCGGCAACAGCCCCGGTCGCAGCCACACCGGTCACACCGGCAGAAGTCACCCCGGCCACCCCCATGCCGCAAGTCATCGCCACCCT
This sequence comes from Akkermansia sp., assembly GCA_045592685.1. GTDB lineage: Bacteria > Verrucomicrobiota > Verrucomicrobiia > Verrucomicrobiales > Akkermansiaceae > Akkermansia. The sequence continues at coordinate 23,234 of JAZNVF010000079.1, forward strand.
GACCTCAACCGATTCTCAGGGCAAACCAGTGGCTCGCTATTCCTTCTGCGACATTGGCGGCAGCATTCAGAGTGTTGACATGCTCGGGCAAGCCATCAACAGCACCAAGGAAGAGCTGCGAGGCGATGTAAGCATCAACGGCAACGTGCCCCAGGGTATCGGCACACTCATGTTCCGCCTGAGCAATGATACAGCCCCGGCTTTCGACCAGACCCTCTACAAGGTCGACGCCGCCAATACCAACGACAAACAGGTAACCCTGCTCGCTCGTATGGGTGACCTGACCGTGCGCAAGGTATACAAACTCGTGCCTGTTACCGGTGCGGAGGGCAAAGTGACCGAGGGCAATGCCTACACCATCACCCTCGATGTGAGCGTGTGGAACACCGGCAATACACCTCTCGGGGTGAATAACTGGGGGCTCTACGCCGGCGGCATGAGCCAGATTAACCACTCGGAGGGTTCGATCTACACCCACTACATCATGCTCGAAAACGGCGACTTCGAGAAAGAAACCCGTGGTTCCTTTGACCCCTTCTTCGGTTCCGCCAAACAGCGCATCTACGTCACCGACTGCAAGAAACTCGAGTGGGTCGGCACCATGAGCCAGTACTACTCCACCGTGGTCATGCCCATGGCTGACAGCGCTCGCAATGCCTTCTACGCCGCCCCCACCCGCTACAAGCTCCCCGTCACCGGTGAGGAGGTAGACGGCGTGGAAATCGCTGCGGGCATTCCCGACTTCACCCTTGCAGCTCAGGCTCCCGACATGCCCAGCATGCGCACCCTTTCCTACCGCATCTTCACCGGTCCCAAGCTCAATCTCATGCTTGAGGACATGACCCAGGACATCCCCCGTATCGAGCAGATTATGGACTACGGCTGGCTCTACCTCATCAGCTACCCCATGAACTGGCTCATCAACGTCTTCCACGACTGGTTCGGCAACTGGGGTTGGGCTATCGTGGCCATGACCTTCGTGGTGCGTCTCGTCATCTGGCCGCTCTACCGCAAGAGCTACATGAGCATGAAGCGCATGAGCCTGTTGCAGCCCAAGATGAAGGAGCTCAAGGAGAAATACCCCGACGACCAGCAGAAGGTCAGCATGGAGATGATGCGACTGTACAAGGAATACGGCATTTCCCCCTTCGGCGGGTGCCTGCCCATGTTCCTGCAAATCCCCATCTTCTTCGCCTTCTTCTACGTGCTGCAGACCGCTGCCGAGCTGCGCGGCGCCCCCTTCCTGGGCTGGGTGACTGACCTCTCGCAGATGGATACCGTCTGCACCCTTCCCTTCACCATTCTGGGCTGGGAACCCGCCATTAACGTGCTGCCGTTCATCATGGCCGCCTCCATGATTGCGATGATGAAGATGACCCCGCAGGCCGGTGACCCCACGCAGCAGAAAATCATGAAGTTCATGCCCGTCATGTTCTTCCTGTTCTGCTACACCTACCCCAGCGCACTCGCTCTGTACTGGACCACCACCAACATCATCTCCATCATCCAGACCCTCATCATCCGCCGTCTGCCCCAGCCCACCCTCGAAAAGGTGGACCCCAAGAAGCAGAAACAGCCCAAGAAAGGCGGGTTCCTCGACCGCATGCAGCGTATGATGGAAGAGCAGCAGAAGGCGCTCGACGAGCAGAAACGCCAGGCCGCCATGCGTAACAACGGCAAGAAATAAGCCACTTGCTCCATATTCCCCATTTACAGGCGCGCCCAACAGCGGGCGCGCTTTTTTTCGCATTCACCATCAATACAGAACAGCTATTCAACTCCCCGGAGTGTTCGTGTGTATCACCCTGCATGAAAACACCATGTATACACCTCGCACTACTTCTCAGCAGCTCCGCCCTGCTCACCGCCTGTCATCACCACGACAGACAGCACACATACCCCGGGCATGGCTACCCGCCCCCACACGCACCGGGGTATCAGAATCAGCACAACATCTCCCCCCCAAGACATTCCCCCACCCATCCCCGCCGCCCACATCAGCCAAATTTTAACCCGAACGACCTGCCACCATCGTTCGAAATGATGTAATTTTACCGATTTGATACCC
>JAZNVF010000080.1:0-27782 GCA_045592685.1 Akkermansia sp.
AGACTCACAGTATGAGATATATATCAGCACTACTGCTTTCTGTGATGCTGCTTTTGCTGGGCGGTTGCGCCCAACAGCAACAGCTGCAGCAGAACGCATATACGCCGCGTTACGTGTTCCGCAAGGGTTACACGGCCTACGTGCTGCGTAATGGTAGGGCCGTAGCACCACAGCATGCCCCGGCGCGCATTAAGCGCGTCATTGCCGCAGGTAACAAGATTATCAACAAGCCGTACCGCCGTGGTGGCGGTCACGGGCGCCACTACGACACCGCATACGATTGCTCCGGCTCCACGGCGTTCATTCTGCGCGAAGCCGGCATGCTCAAGCCGGGAGTACACCCCACAAGCCACACTTTCCTGAAGTGGGGGCGCCCCGGTTTCGGCAAATGGCTTACCGTATACACCAAGCGAGGTCATGTATTTGTGATGGTAGCCGGCATACGGTTCGACACCTCCGGCAGCGGGCGCGGCGTCGGCCCCCGCTGGTATACCAAGCCACGTCGCTGCGGCGGCTTCTACGTACGCTACGTACCGGGATATTGATTCAACCGCAAATGACCAATCACCTGCGAGGCGAGAGAAGTGCGGTCGCCGCACCCCCCCCCGCAGTTGATTGGTCATCAAAATTTCACAATCTGATATGAACGAAGAAAACGAACGCAACCACGGCCCCCAGCGCATCGATGACATCATGTTGGCCTGGGGACTCGAAAACCACGATTTGGTCACCGTTTCCATCGAACAGCTGACCCACAAGCAGGTGCAGAAAGCGCGACAGGGGCGCCAGCTGACGCTTAAAATGATGCAGAAAGTAGCCCGAGCCCTCAACGTAGCCATCTGGGAGCGACTGGAGGAAGAGCAACGCGAGCTCTACTACGAGTACATACACCGCGACCTGTTCAGCTATGCCAAAGGCTACGACCCCGACTGGCAAGACCCGAACACCCCGCTAATTCCCCGGCAGCCCGAGGTCTGACCCCACCCATGGCACTGAAAGTCAGTCAGCTGGTAGCCATGCTGCGCCAATCTGTCGAGCAGCAGGTGGGTTATCAGCAGGTAGTGGGCGAAATCGGCTCATGCAAACCGGCAGCTAGCGGGCACATCTACTTCACACTGAAAGACAGCAGCGCCCAGCTGCAGTGCGTGCTCTACCGCCAACAAGCATACGCCGCCCGAGTGCGCATGCAGGAGGGCATGCTCGTCGAACTCACCGGTCGCGCTACCGTATGGGAAGGGCGCGGCACGCTGCAATTCGTCGTCACCGCCGTACGCGCGGCCGGACAGGGCGATTTGCAAGCTAAGTTCGAGGAACTCAAGCAACGGCTCGCAGCCGAGGGACTCTTCTCCCCCGAGCGCAAAAAGCCCCTGCCCCCCTTCCCGTCGAGCGTCGGACTCATCACCTCACCCACCGGCGCTGTGATAGAGGACATGCGGCACCGCCTCAGCAGCCGTGCACCGTGGATGCAGGCCCACCTCTACCCCGTGCAGGTACAGGGCAAGGGGGCGGAATACGGGCTGGCAGAAGCCATACGCCGCTGGAATGAGCCGGAGCGCTACGGATTACCGGAAGTAGACTACCTCATCATTGCTCGCGGCGGTGGCTCGCTGGAGGATTTGTGGTGTTTCAACGAGGAGGTACTGGCGCGCGCCATTGCCGCCAGTCGACTGCCGGTCGTGAGCGCCGTAGGGCACGAGACAGACTTCACCATAGCCGACTTCGTAGCGGATTTGCGCGCCCCGACTCCTACTGCAGCCATCGAACTGACCACCCCTGACGGCGCAGCCCTGAACCGGCGCCTGCAACAGCTCGACTCCACCCTGCGCAACAGCCTGAAGCGCGCCCGAAAGACAGCCGAGCTGCGCCTGCAGTTCATCTCCCGAGGCCCGCTGGGCAATCCGCTGCTTACCCTTGCCCGCTTTGCCCAGCGAGTGGATGAACAAGAGAGCGCCCTGCTCACTGCCGCACGCACCAAAACCACCACTGCAGCAGCCCGCCTGGGGGTGTTGGCTGCGCGCATCAGCCCCCAGACCCTGCGTCACCGAATCGCGGCAGCACGCAGCACCCTCTCGGCTACAGAGCAGCAACTCACCGCCACGGCCCGAGCTCGCCTGACCTCTGCACGCGCAGCCCTGCAGGTACACGCCGCCAACCTCGCGGCCGCCAGCCCTCAGCGTGCCCTGGAGCGAGGCTTTGCGCTGGTACACACGCCTGACGGCCGACTGGCCCGCACCACTGCCGACCTGCCCCCCGGCAGCACCGCTACCCTGCAACTGGCCGACGGCAGCCGTACTGTCACCGTAGATACATAATCTCCAGCCCCTCATCCCCATGCAACCTACCGTTCATTACTCACCCACGCTACCTTCGGGTTACATACTGCGCGATTACAGGATTGAGCGCACGCTCGGGCGCGGTGGATTCGGTATCACTTATCTGGCAAAAGAGGAACTTACCGAACGCTACGTAGTCATCAAGGAAAACTTTCCCGATGGCCTGGCGCACCGCAATCAGAGCGACTACAGCGTCGGCCCTGCCGGCAGTGACCGCAGCCAGCAGTATGACTGGGCGCTCGGGAGTTTTATCAACGAAGTGCGCACGCTCGCCGGACTGCACCACACCAACATCGTCCCCGTATTCAGCGCATTCCGCGAACATGGTACAGCATATTACGTCATGCCGCACATAGGCGGCACCCCCCTACATCTGACTGCCGCCGCTCAACCCGAAATATCGGAAACCTGGCTACGGCAACACCTGCAAGCTCTGCTCTCAGCCCTGAGCTACCTGCACACTCAGAGCACCCCCCTGCTGCACCGCGACATCAAGCCCGACAATATTCTGATTGACGCATCGGGGAACCCGATACTCATCGACTTCGGCACAGCCCGCGCCGTGCAGGGTACTCATACCCAGACCAAAATGGGCACCCCCGGTTATGCCCCGTTGGAGCAATGGTCCGCCGGTGGCAAGCGCGGCCCCTGGACTGATTTGTACGCCTTGGGTGCCACGTTCTACCGCCTGCTCACGGGAGAAAACCCACCGGATTGCCACGAGCGACTCTACGCCACCCCTGGTACTTACCAACTGGCAGGCAACGCCGCTCTGGCATCGCGCTACAGCGCGGAGCTTCTCAGCAGCATCGACCGCGCCTTCGCCATGAACCCCGCTGAGCGCTGGCAATCGGCTCAGGATTGGCTGGAAACCATACAGCCCGGCCAAATACCTGCACCCGCACCACAGACGGCAAGTAACGAAGATGAGATTGTTCCCACCAACTACACCACCGAGCTATCTCCGCAAGACGCCGACCTCTATGAGCGCTGCGTCGACCTTGTGACCCGCTCGCGAAAAGCCAGCACGCCCATGCTACAGCGTACATTCTCCATCGGCTACGGCAAAGCTGCTAAAATGATGGATTTGATGGAGCAGCGCGGTGTAATAGGCCCGAAACAGGGTAGTTCCCTCTATCACACCGTGCTGAAATCACCCGCCGCTGAGAAAGCAACCGAACAGCGCTTTCCCTCCGACCCCGACATACTGCAAGCAGCCCTGCTGGGCAACACGGCCCAACTGAGGCACCTTCTCAACACCGGAGCCAACGCCAACAGCACCAACTCGCACGGCGACACACCGCTCATGCTGGCTATCTGGGGCAAGCACACCGCCTGCGTGAAAGAGCTGCTGGACCACGGAGCCGACGTCAATCAACCGAACTCTGAAGGGCTCACCCCACTATTCTGCGCGGCTCTCACCGGCCACTCAGAATCTCTCCGATTGCTGCTTGGGGTACCGGGAATCTACGTCAACAGGCAAAACCGCCACGGGTGGACCCCGCTGTGTGCCGCCGTCGACAATGGGCACACTGATTGCGTAAAACTGCTGCTCACCGCTCCCGACATCAACATCAACATCGCCAACAACAACGGGCACACCCCCATGAGCATTGCCCTCAAAAAAGAGCAAACCGACATCATCCGGTTGCTCCAAAAAGCCCTTTCCCTATAACCCCACCCCCCTTGTCCGCTCCTCTCACAGCCCTGGCCCCCATGCAGGATGTCACCGACCTGGCATTCATGCGCACCCTGGCACGCATTGGCTCGCTACCCGATTTGTTCGTGACGGCCTATTTCCGCAGCACGCCAACCACCTGCGCCATAGCAGAGGCCAACCTGCGCTGCATCGAGGAAAACGAAACCGGCGTACCCATACTGGCTCAACTGGCCGGTAGCGAACCGGCGCCGCTGGTGCGCGATGCCGAGCGCCTGCTGCAGCTACCCGTGGCCGGTATCAACCTGAATGCCGGCTGCCCCTCACCCCTGGTGAACCGCCACGGAGCCGGTGCGGGGCTGCTGCGTGACCTGCCCGCACTGCGCGCCTGCCTGCAAGGCCTGCGCGCCGTGGTACCGACCGGTCAATTCAGTGTGAAATGCCGTACCGGTTGGGCCGCAGCCGATGAGTTCCCCGCCATACTGACAGAAATCACCGCCGCCACCCCCGACCTGGCCATGGTACACGGCCGCACGCGCAAAGCTCTCTACAGCCCCGGAACCGTGCAACCCGAAACCATACAGCAGGCCGTCAACACCCTGAGCTGCCCGGTACTGGGCAACGGCGACCTCACCACCCTGCAGCAGGTGCGGCACTGGCTGTCACACATCTGCCCTGCAGGGGTCATGATAGGCCGGGGAGCCGTGCGCAACCCCTACCTGTTCCGCCAACTGCGGGGTGGCGCCGCACCCTCAGCTGACGACATGCGCCACTACTTCGCCGTGCTGGTGGAAGAAACTAACCGCATACTCCATACCAAACGCACCGCTGCCGGCCACTGCAACCGCATGAAAAAATATCTGGCTTTTTGTTATGATTATTTCACGCCCGAACAGGAATATGCCCTGCGCCGCTGTACGAATATAAGCGACATGCAACGCATCCTTTCCACAGCCCCTGCTCCCGCTGACTCAGATAGAACCGAAATTACTTGACAAAATCACATAATCTGTGCATAACAGGGCAACACGTGCAACGGCACAGCCAAAACAACAGTAAGAGATTGATGAAGATATATCTGACCATGACAGCTGCCGCAGCAGTTCTGCTGACAGCCTGCTCAACACAGAACGACCTGGCCGCCATGGCCTCGGGTGGTTATGCTTTTCGCCCTGAACGCATCAAAATCGACCCGCATAAAGCCGTGGCCCACGGCCACTGGGATCGCCCCGCTGATTTAGAGGGTGAACACCTTATCATTATTGACACCCAGCTGCAACAGGCCAAATACTATATAGCCAACCAATACGTCGGCAGCAGCACTATCTCCTCAGGCAAAGCCGGCCACGGCACCCCCGCCGGCACCTTCAAAATACTCAGCAAAGACGAAGATCACAAATCCTCCACCTACGGCAGTGTGGTAGACGCCCTGGGGAACACCCTCATTGCGGACTACACGAAGGGGCAACCCATGCCTGCCGGCGGTATTTACAAGGGAGCTCCCATGAACTTCGGCATGCAGATTACCAACACCGGAATTTGGATGCACGAGGGCTACGTAACCTCAGCCCCCGAAAGCCACGGCTGCATACGCCTGCCGGGAGATATGGCCAAAATCTTCTTTGACAACACGCCGGTCGGCACAAAAGTTGTCATCAAATAACCCCAACCGACTTACACCATGAACACACTCACGAAAACCCTCAGCATTCTGGCCGGACTCATAACCTTGGCCGTGAGCAGCTCCTGTACCCACCAGCAGCAGCAGCAGGTACAGGAACCGCCACCAGTTGTCATACAGCCTGACGGCTACGAGCTTTTTGTGAAAGCTCACCCGAAATACCCCAATACCATGGTCATATACCGCAACGCGGAGCTCATGAAGCAGGCCGGGCCCGACAGCCCTATCTACATCTGTCTCTCCCAGCAGCGCGGGCGACTCTATGTCAACGGCAAGGTCGCCGCAGACTGGCCCGTCTCTACAGGTGTGAGCAAACACCCCACTCCTACCGGTCAGTTCCGCGTGCTGGAAAAGAAACGCAAGTACAACTCGCGCACATGGGGTAAAGTGCTCAACTCTAACGGCAAGTGCATAAACGGTAACGCCGACTCCCGCAGGGTCTCCATACCCGAGGGCGGCAGGTTCGTCGGTTCCCCCATGCCCAACTGGCAGAGACTCACCGGCTCGGGCATCGGTATGCACACCGGTAAAGTACGTGCCGGGCGCAGACTGTCCCACGGCTGCATACGCACCCCCGGGCGAATGGCTCGCGAGCTCTTCGACATAACAGCAACCGGGCGCAGCAAGGTTACCATCACCCGCGACATCGAAGACTGCTACCCCACCTTTGTGGGCACAACCGAAGAACAGGCCAACCAGTCAGTTGTGGTCGTAGAGGGTTCGTAAAACCAACAGCAAACAGCACCGAACGACAACAGCACAACCGCGCAGCAGGACTGAGTTCACCGCATAGCTTCTCCCCCCCACACACAACCGCACCCGGTTGTGTGTTTTTTTTACGCTTGTCAAAGCACGCATTGCATGTTATACTGTCAGTCCACCGATAGAAACAAGTTATGAACGCTATACCTAACGTACTGGCAGGGCGCTATGCGTCCGACGCGATGAAGGCCATCTGGTCCGCCGAGGGTCGTATTGTATTGGAGCGCGAGTTCTGGATTGCTGTGATGAAAGCCCAGAAAGATCTGGGGCTCGACATCCCCCAGGAGGCTATAGACGCCTACGAACGCGTGAAGGGCAGCGTGAATATCGAGAGCATCAACAACCGTGAGCGAATCACCCGCCACGATGTGAAGGCTCGAATCGAGGAATTCTGCGACCTGGCAGGTCACCAGCATATACACAAGGGCATGACCAGCCGCGACCTTACCGAAAACGTAGAGCAATTGCAGGTATGGCGCAGCATGCAGATTATCCGCGACAAGGCTGTGGCCGTGCTTGATCGCATGAGCCGCCATGCTGCCGACTGGCGCGACGTAGTATTTGCAGCCCGCACTCACAACGTAGCAGCGCAGGCAGCCACCATGGGCAAACGCGTAGCCATGTTCGGCGAGGAACTAGTGCACTGGACCTGGGCCTGGGTGAGCATGATGGAGCGCTACCGCGTGCGCGGTCTGAAAGGCGCTGTGGGCACCCAGCTCGACCAACTCTCCCTTTTCGGCAAAAACCCCGAAACCGTCCGCGAACTCGAAAACCGTATCTGCTCTCACCTCGGTATCTCTACCAAGTGGATGAACGTCGGCCAGGTCTACCCGCGTTCGCTTGACTTCGAAATCATCTCCGGACTCGTCGGGCTCTCCTGTGCCCCGAGCAGTTTCTGCAAAACCTGGCGTCTGATGGTAGGGCACGAGCTCTGCACCGAGGGCTTTGCCAAGGGGCAGACCGGTTCCAGTGCCATGCCCCACAAGCAGAACCCGCGTTCATGCGAGCGAGTGAATGGGTTCCACGCCATCCTGAAGGGGCACCTGAGCATGATTGGCGGCATCGTCGGCGACCAATGGAACGAAGGCGACGTCTCCTGCTCCGTGGTGCGTCGCTGTGTGCTGCCGGATGCCTTCATGGCAGCTGACGGACTGTTTGAGACTTTCCTGACCGTCATGGATCAGATGGGTATCTACAAGCCTGTCATTCAGACCGAGCTCAACCGCTACCTGCCATTCCTGATGACCACCACCATCATGATGGCAGCAGTGAAACGCGGCGTAGGGCGAGAGGAGGCTCACGAAGTTATCAAAGAGCACGCCGTTGCCGTATCGAACGAACTGCGCAGCGGAACCATTGCCACCAACGACCTGCTCGACCGACTGGGTGCAGATGGTCGCCTTAAGCTCTCTCGCGAAGAAATTCAGCAGATATACGACGAGAACGCCGGCGATACCGGCATGGCTGGAGACCAGGTAGATGCTTTCTGCACCATGGTAACAGAACTGGCAACCCAATTCCCCGCCGGTGTCGGTTACACCCCGGGAGCCATACTCTGAAGCAACACCCCCCCTATGTCGGAAGAGAAAGAACAGATACTCTTCGAAAATGCAGCCTATCGCCTGACCGCGACCGGACTGCAACAGGGGGAACTTTCTGCCCGGCTGGAGGGAGTAGGAAAACTCATCATCACCCGCAAAGGTTCCCCGGAGCGGGTAATCGACATCCCCTCTCCGCCGGGAGACTACACGGGTATACGCAGCAGTATACCCGTGCTCACGGCTATGTACAACCTGGCCGTACACGAGCTGCTGGCGGACACACAGCCGGACGGTCACATGCTTGCCGGCGCCAACTGGAACACCGTCTGGACTCGCGATATCGCCTACGCTGCCACCCTGGGCGCCGCACAACTCAAACCGGCAGAAGTGCGAACCAGTCTGCTGTCACGCGTTCGCAACGGCATTATATTGCAAGATACAGGCACCGGCGGCGGTTGGCCCATATCCACCGACCGACTGGCCTGGGCCATGGCCGCCTGGCGTCTCTACGAATCGCAGGGAGACCGGGAATGGCTGGAGTACAGCTGCGGTGTTATACGCGCCACCCTCGCTCAAGACGACGCCATGTTCCCGGCTCACACTCCGCTGCGCCCGGGCGAAACATCTTTCATCGACTGGCGAGAGCAAAGCTACCCCGACTGGATGACCCCGGCCGACATAGGTGCATCTTACGCTTTCGGCACCAATGTGCTGCACTACACAGCCAACATCATCACCGCTCGCATGCTCACTGAGCTGGGGCGCCCTCAAGAGGCCACAATCTACAAAACACGAGCCGCTGAACTAGGCGCTGCCATCGAGCAGACGTTCTGGAGCAAAGCCAACAACCAGTACTGCATGCTGCGCACCGCTGACGGTTGCCCGGATGAACGCACAGACGCACTGGCCAACGCACTCGCGGTACTGAGTGGTGTGGCAGGGGAGCACGCGAGCCGAGCCATGGCCACCCTGCGCAGCAGTGCCTGGGGCACCCCGGTATTCACTCCCTATAAGAGCAGCCAGACTGCAGCGTACCACAACCGGGCCATCTGGCCGTTTGAAGAAGCCTTTGTACTGCTGGCTCATGCCGAACTTCGTGATCCGGCCGGGGCTGCATTCTCCATGGCAGGTATATTGAGAGCCGCCATGGCTTTCGGCACCAACAAAGAGAACTTTCACGCCGAAAGCGGAGAAGCCGAAGACACCCTACTCAATTCAGATCGCCAGCTCTGGAGCGTGGCCGGCATGCTGGGACTCTTCTACTATGGGCTATTCGGCATACACTTCGAGCACGACAACCTGGTATTCACCCCCTGTGTACCCCGTGGTTTTGCCGGCAGTCACTGGCTGACCGGTCTGCGCATACGCGACATGGTGCTCAACGTACGAATCAACGGTTATGGTACCGACATCTGCTCCGTACGCATAAACGGCAAGCCCGCCACGCCCATCATACCGCTTGGCACCAAGGGCAACCTGCAGGTGGAAATTGAACTCATGCCGGAGGATGACCAGGAACTTAACTGTGACTTCCCCACCCCGCAGCAGGATTTACCCGAACCCGAGTGGGATTTCCCCACCCCCAACCTGCTGCGCTGGCACCCCGTACCAGGCGCCACCAGTTACTACATTTTTGCGAACGGCTCAGCCCTCGGCGCCACACCGGATTGCAGTTTTGCCATATCGCGCCCCGGTAACTTCTGCACAGAATACCGAATACAGGCCGTCTGCACCGACAACGCCAGCGGTCTGAGTAAACCCTGGCAGAGCTGCCCGCAGGGAACCCGCCATGTCCTACCCCCCCTGCGGGTGGGACAAGAAGCGGAATACGAGGTCGAAAACAAACAGGCTTGGCTCGACACGGAGCCCTGCACCACTCTGCTCGACTACGGCACAGCCCCCCTGGCTGCAGGTACCTACCACCTGCGCCTGCAATACTGCAACGCCACAGCTTCACTGCGCGACGGTGACAGCTGTGCCCTGCGAGAACTGCTGGTAGACGGAGAACCAGTAGCCATCATCCCCCTGCCGCATAACACCGAATCCGGTAACTGGGAGCACTACAGCCTGACTGCCCCCGTCACCATTCAGCTCGAGAGCGGGCGTCACAGCTTCGCCCTGCGCTACAACCCCACAACCTGCACTAACTCCAACGGTGAACTTAATCAGTGCATGGTGCGCGCTCTCGAAATCACACGACACAGCTAAACACCCTCTTTTCTACCACCCTCAGTTGTACAACAACTTACAAAATAACAAATATGTCTCAGAAACTCATAAAGAACCAACGCCAACTTTTCTTCACCCAGACTCGCCAGATAGGTTACGTGATAATATTGAGTCTGGTCGTTATTCTGCTCTGGAAACTGGCAGATGTTTACAAATCTGAACTGATTGTGGAAAACGGCCCTGTGGAATTAGCACAGAGTGCCATATTGTTGCTAACAACCATCAGCCTGTGCGTGCAAGCCTATTGTAACCGGTCCTACCGCCCGCTCATGCTCCTGCTGGCCGCTCTTGCATTCGCAGCCGGCATACGCGAACAAGATGCCGTGCTCGACGAATACATCCCCGTCGTCGGTTGGAAATTCGCCTGGTTATTCCCGATTGCAGCCATTGCATATACCCTGAGCAACTGGCGCAGCAATCTGCGCATGTTCACCGAGTTCCTGCGCTCCAACAGCTTCAGCATGATGATCTCGGCTCTCATCATCATCATTCCCGTCGGTCAGCTGCTGGGTCACCGCAGCTTCCTGGCCGACCTCATCAACGCCCCCGACATCAATGCCTCCATCCTCAGGCGCGTGCTCGAAGAACCCATCGAGCTGATTGGCTACCTGCAAATTCTACTCGCCACAGCCGAATTCCATATCGAGCAGTGGCTGGACAGACACTGACATACATGCTTGCCGAATGAAGGGTGCCGTGATAATATACTGCCATCACGTATGTCTGACCACAGCATCTACACCCTGCTCCGCACCGCAACCGCGACCATAGCGCTCCTGACAGCAGGCTGCTACCCGCCGCCGCCTCAGTATCCTTTCACCCCCCTGGTGACCGAGCGCCGCAGCAACCTGTGTGAGCAACTGCTGCAACTGCTCCCGGAGTCCGAACGTACCCTCACCTCCGCTCGTGACGAATCACGCTGGCTGGCAGACACAGCCTACAAAGCAGCCGCAGCTATCGCCCGGGTGAACAACTCAAACTTCCCCGGGTGGGCAGGCAACGCCCTCATCAACGCCTACCTGCAGGATCGTGGTCTCTGCTGGCACTACCAGCACGACATGTACCGGGAACTGCGCCGCCGCAAACTCAGACACTTCCGCATAGGCTGCTGCGTGCGCGACCATACCGAGCTGACCGAGCACAACTGTGTCTATATCGCAGCAATCGGTGACTTCTGGCCACAGGCCGTGGTGCTCGATGCCTGGATGTGGAACGGCCGCCTGAAAGTCGATCCGGCCACAGAGCTGGACCAGGACGACTGGAAAGATTTACCTGAAATCTGTGATATGCTGGCCACCACCTATTTTGAAGGCCACACCTACCCCACAGAGCACTGGTTCAGCGTGCGCTGCGACAACGGACGCTACATCATCTCCAGTGCAAACATAGCACGCAGCTCTGCTCAGTACCGCCGCATGTACGATAACATACTGAAAGGTCAGCAAGAGCACCCGAACACGCCTACAAGCTATTAAGCGTGGGCAACCAATCTCCCCCGGGATTGTGCCGCAGTGCCGCATTATGCCACGATAGGAGCTTGACGTGAGGGCAAAAGATGTCAAAATGGAGCGGTTAAACTTCAAGCACATCGTAACATGCCACAGTTCCTCACAGCAATCACAGATTCCCCATTCTTCTATTTTGCAATGGGTATACTGCTACTGGTGCTCTTTTTCTGGTATCTGGCGTCAGAAAATGATAAGGCAAAGCGCAACGCCGGCACATTCTTCATCATCGGTCTGTCGGCCTTCTCGCTGCTCTCCCTGTTTGTACACGGTATGCAGTACGGTATCGACATCAAGGGCGGCGTGGAGCTCACACTCGAAGTGCAGCCCAAGCTGAGCGATGACGGCACCCCCGTACCACCCACCGAGCAGGATATGGAGCAGGCCTGCACCATCCTCGGTGAACGACTGAACTCCACCGGTACCAGCGAAGTGCAGATTCTGCACTCCAACAACAAGATTCTCATCCAAATTCCCCGCCAGGACAGCAACGACGAGGCCAAGAACAAAGAGAAGATTGACGCCATGGTGAAGATGCTCACCAAAATGGCAAAACTTGAGCTGCTGGCCGTCTACCCCGACTACGCCACCGTACTGGCTGACCCCGAGATTCAGGAAGGTCTGGTGAAATACGAGGAACGACTCATCGACTATAAAAAGAAACTGGCTGCCGGCGACACCACCCTGCGCGCCCCCGCTTTGCCGCGCATTCCGGCCCGCATGGGGCTCAATGACTACATGATTCTGCCCCAGCCGCTGGTGGACGACAAGACAGGCGAGCCGATTCTCGACCGCAACGGCAACCAGGAGATTCGCTACTATGTGTTGCAGAAACCCTACGCCGCCATGCAGCAGGGTGTTTACATCACGGGTGAGCACGTCGCGGCCTCCAGCCCCGACTACACCCGCAAGGGCTATGTGAACGTGACCCTTAACCGCGAAGGTGCCGGTCGCATGGGCAAACTGACCGGCAGCATGACCCTGGGCCGCGACCTGCTGGCCGTGGTGCTCAACAATCAGGTCAAGTGCGCCCCCGTGGTACAGAGCGTGCTGAGCAAGGATTTCAACATCTCCGGCCTCAACGGCAAGGGTGAGCCGGAAGACATTTCCAAGGCTCTGGCCAACCCCCTCACCAGCGACCTGAAGGTCGAGGGCCGCAAAGACGTGTCCGCCCAGCTGGGCCAGAGCGCCCTGGAGCAGGGTATCTTCTCAGGCCTCATCGGCATGGTTGCCATCTTTATCTTCTGCTACTGGTACTACCGCACATCCGGTATCGTCGCCATGGTGGGTCTGAGCTTCAATGCCCTGGCCCTTATCGGCTTGATGAGCCTGTTCGGTTTCGTGCTCACGCTGCCGGGTATTGCCGGTATCGTGCTCACCATGGGTATGGCGGTGGACGCCAACGTGCTCATCAACGAGCGTATGCGCGAAGAGCGCGCTTTGGGCAAGCCCTTCATCATCTGCCTGCGCAGCGCCTACGAGAAGGCGTTCTCGGCCATTTGGGACTCCAACATCACCTCCCTCATCACCGCCGTCATCCTCTTCTGGCTGGCCAGTGGCTCGATTAAGGGCTTCGCCGTCACCACGAGCGTGGGTATCATCACCTCCCTCATCGGTGCCGTGGTCGTCACCCGCGTGCTGTACTTCTGGATGGAGCGCCTCGGCCTGCTGAAAGACGCCAAGTTCGCCAAGGCTCCGCTTGAGGGCAAGGTGTTCGACTTCATGAAGTACCGCAAGGTCTGTGCCTGGGCTTCGACCGGCGTTATCGTACTGGCCGCCGTCTACGGCGTCTTCGTGCGCGGTGACAAGGCACTGGGTATCGACTTCACCGGTGGTTCCACCATCACTTATGTCATCCCGGGTGATTCTGAGGTAGACTACAAAAAGGCTGAAGAGGCCGTCTACGCCATGAAGCTCTCCAAACAGCCCACCGTGCAGCAGTTTGCCAACGCCACCGACCGCAACATCAAGATTCGCGTGGCCACCAAGGAAGAGGCTCAGCTGATTGATACCACCCTGCGCAAGGACATCCCCGGCATGGCCGCCCTGCCCCCCGCTTCCATCGAGGACGTAAGTTCTTCCCTGGGTAGCACCTTCTTCCGCACCGCCTGCTGGGCCCTGCTGGCCGGTATGCTGGGTATCACCCTGTACCTGGCCATCCGCTTCGAATGGAGCTTCGCCATGGGTGCGCTCATCTCGACCTTCCACGACGTGGCAGCCATCATCGTACTGGTGGTACTCATGGGAACGGAGTTGAGCATCATCCACATCGGTGCCTTCCTGACGGTTGCCGGTTACTCCATTAACGACACCATCGTTATCTTCGACCGCATTCGCGAGCGCCTGCGCCTGGCCGAACCGAGCGAGAAGCTGGTCGATATCATGAACGAGGCTATCAACACCACCCTCTCCCGAACCCTGCTGACCTCCGGCTCCACGATTGCGGTGCTTATCTCGCTCATCGCCCTGGGTGGTCCCGCTATGAAGGACTTCTCGGTAGCCATGCTGCTGGGTATCTTCGTGGGTACTTACTCGTCCATCTTCATCGCCTCGCCCGTGGTGCTGGCCTTCGACAAGAAGAACAGCCTGCGCGATGAACTGCTGAAGCCGGACGAAATCGGTGCCTGAAACAAATAAAACCATTTTTACCAATTAAACTTCACGGGCGCGGCAATCAGCCGCGCCCGTTCAGAATAAAGAAACCGCTCTCCCATGCGACGCCACCTCCTCCCCCTGTTACTGCTGACCTGCGCGCTGATGTTCGCATGCGCCGTCACCGGCTCTGTATACTGCGGGCTTGAACTGAGCGACCCGTCACTATCGGCTGAGCGAGCAGCGCACCTGCGCAAGCTGATTTATTTCCACTTCGGGCTGGCGCAGGCCGCCGTAGTCGGCACCGGCGTCATCCTCTACCTGCGGCACCGGCGCTGGCGCAGGTACTACCTGGTCGTGAGCTACAACGAACGCGGAGTCAACCTCAACCCGCCGGGCATACGCATGCCCTCCGCGCGTGTCTACCGCTGCCACCTGGGCAACCTGAGCAGCACCGAGCTACCCCCCGCCACAGCCCCAGTGCTGGTGTACCCCATGTTCATGCTCAGCGGGCACTCCAGCGGCACCAAGCTCGAAAGTGCGCTCACCGCCGCCTACGCCGCACAGGGTTGCACAAGCCCGAATCTTTACTTCCAGCCCGTACTGGGGGCCAGCCCCTGGCTGGCAAAAGCCGCCGCCGCCCACATACGCTCCCTGCTGCGGAGCGACACCGGGATACTGGTCGTGGCCCATGGGTCCAAACTCCCCGAACCGCCGCCCGAGCCGGCTCTCTTCTGCCGCCGCCTGCGCGAACTGTTGCCCGGCACAGAAGTCGCGCTGAGCTACTTCAGCCAGCACCCCGAGTGCACCGAAGTGCTGCGGGACATGCGCGCGGGACATGTGCTGCTGCTGCCTTTCCTGCTGACCGAGGGCATACACACCACCCGCGACCTGCCCACAGAGCACACGGCCGCAGCCTGCGGCAAAACCCTGCAGCGCCTGCCTATAGCCGCCGCGCTGCTGCAATCGTACGACACCTCTCACAACCGATGAAACTCGCCCTCAAAGTTACCCCCGGCGCCCGCAAAAATGAAGTACTGGGCTGGGAAGATGATTACCCGCAGGTGGGCCGCGTGCTCAAACTCAAAATCGCCGCCCCCCCCATCGACGGCAAGGCCAACAAAGAAATTGAAGCCTACCTCGCCAAAACCCTCGGCCTGCCCAAAAGCGCCGTCAGCATAGCCCACGGAGCCTCCGGCCGCATCAAGCTCGCAGAACTGCCCGACGGCACCGACCTCAGCCCCCTGACATGACATCCACCCCACAGCCACCGCCCCCCGACAGCGCCGCTGATTTGCTCTGCCGCGCCAAGCGACTGCTGCGCGGGCGCGGCTGTGCCCGCGACTACGAAGGCGCCGTTGCCCTGCTCGACCGAGCCATACAGCTCGGCAGTGCAGATGCCCTCTACCAGCTCGGCAAATGCTACCTGAAGGGTATCGGCTGCCGCAAAGACCCCGCCGGCGGCGTGAGCTGCCTGGAGCGCGCCGCCCTCACCGGCCATGCCGCCGCCTGCTACCGCCTGGGCGAGTGCTTTGAAGGCGGTAATGGCGCCCCCCGCAGCACCATACTGGCAGCCTATTGGTACCGAAAGGCCGCCGCACTCAACCACCCGCAAGCCTACCGCGCCTTGCTCAGCCTGCGCTGACACCGCTCTTGCCGGGAATTCTTTCTCCGACATTCCCCGACCGCCTGCATCTCCTATTTTTCTAAACTTCTCTCTTGCTTCAAGCAGCAAGAGAGAGTATACTGAGAACGTGAACGGAAGTGAGTTGAAAGAGACCGCATTGAAAGCCTACCGCGCCATGGAGTTGGCTCGGGCGTTTGACAACAAACTCTCCGCCCTGTACAAGGCCGGCAAGATATACGGCGGCGTATTCATCGGGCGCGGGCACGAGGCCATAGCCGCCTGCGAGGGTGTTTACCTACAGAAAGGGCGCGATGTGTACACACCGTTCATCCGCGAACAGGCCGGGCGCTGCGCCTGGGGTGACAGTGTGCTGCTGAGCGCGCGCTGCTACTTCGGCAGTTCCCTGGGCATCATGCGTGGGCGCGAGGGTAACGTGCACTGGGGCAACCCGCGCGAGGGTACGGTGGCCACCATCTCGCACCTGGGCGCGGCGGTATCCGTCGCAGCCGGCATGCTGATAGCCAAGCGCATGCAGGGCGAGACGGGTTTTGCCGGTGTCATCTGCATCGGCGACGGTACCACCTCCGTCGGTGCCACACACGAGGCCTGTAACCTCATCGCCGTTGAAAAGCTGCCCGCCGTCATCGTGGTAACGAACAATCAGTACGCCTACTCCACCCCCAACAGCCAGGAATTCGCCTGCAAGAGCCTGTGCGATCGCGGCACCGGCTACGGCATGACCACGCACGAATGCGACGGCACCGATTTTCTGCAAACCCTGCAGGTGATAGGGCGCGCCATCGCAGCCGCCCGTGTCGGTGACGGGCCACAGTGGGTCGTGGCAAACACGCTGCGCATGTGCGGCCACGGCGAGCACGATGACGCCGCCTACATACCCCGGGAACTCAAAGACAGCTTCGCCGACCGCGACCCGCTCGCCGTCGCCCGCCGACAGATGCAGGAACAGGGCTGGCTGAGTGCCGATGAAGTCGCTGCTATTCAGGCCGAGTGTGCCGATGAAGTACAACGCGCCATGGCTCAGGCGCAAAAAGAACCCTCACCCGACCCCGCCACCGAGGACTGGAGCGCCACCTCGTGGAAACCCACCCGCTACTGAACCGCCAACCCACTTCCCCCCACATGAGCGTAACCTACATAGACGCCATTCACCAGGCACTGGCCGAGCTGCTGGCCGAAGACGACAAAGTATTTCTGTACGGCGAAGATATTGCGGGCAAGTTCGGCGGCGCCTTCAAGGCCACCAAAGGGCTGGCTGAGCAATTTCCCGGCCGCGTGCTCAATTCCCCGATTGCGGAAGATGCCATCATGGGCATGGCTATCGGCGCGGCTCTGGGCGGCATGAAGCCCATCGTCGAAATGCAGTTTGCCGACTTCGGCACCCTGGCCCAGAACCAGCTGGGCAACAACGCCGCCGCCCACTACTACCGCACAGGCATACCCGTGAATGTCACCCTGCGCATGCCCTGCGGCGGCACACCCGGCGGTGGCCCCTACCACAGCCAGTCGGTCGAGGCTCTCTTCGCCCACTACCCGGGCGCCCATGTGCTCTGCCCCGCCACCGTGGCAGATGCCTATTACATGCTCAAACAGGCCGTGCAGATTCCCGACCCCGTGGTATTCATGGAGCACAAGTTCCTGTACCGCTGGCTGAAGGCCGACACCTGGCTGGACCCCGACCCACTGCCCATCGGCCGCGCCCGGCTTGCCCGCCTCGGGCGCCACGCCACTGTAGTGGCCTATTCCGCCATGGTGCCGGAGGTCCTGAAAGCCGCCGATGAGCTCGCCACCACTTCGGGTTACCAGCTCGAAGTCGTTGACTTGCGCAGCGTCAAACCCATGGATACCGACACCATCCTGGCCTCCGTCGCGCGCACGGGTCGCCTGCTGGTGGTGAGCGAGGATTTCCCGTGGGGCGGTGTGGCCGCCGAAGTCATTGCCCGCGTAAGTGCGCAGGGATTCCACCTGCTCGACGCCCCGCCGCTGCGCGTGACCTCGAAAGACACGCCCATTCCCTACCACCCCGACCTGTGGCGCGCCCACCGACCGCACAGCGGGCACATCATCGAGGCCGCACGTTACCTCATCTCACTCTGAATCACCGAAACACCACGCCATTTTCCCGAACCATGCCGCAAGTTCCCATACTCATGCCCCAGCTGGGCGAATCGATAGCCGAAGCCACCATCATGCGACTGCTCGTGCAGCCCGGCGATGAGGTGCAGGCCGATCAGGAGGTGATAGAGGTCGAAACCAACAAAGCCGTCATGGGCGTCACCGTCTCCTGCGCCGGTACCATCAGCTCCATCACCGTGGCCGAGGGCGAAACCGTAGCCGTCGGTGCCGTGATGGGAATCATCGACGCCACGGAGGAAGAAGTGCAACGCTCCGGTGCCACCACCCTGGCAGACGGTGAACTGCCCGCTGCGCCCAAGCCCACCGTCACCTCCACCGTGAGCAGCGACGGCGCCCACTTCGCCACCGAGGGCGAATACCGCGAGGGCAGCGGCGCCCCTATCAGCGGCGGCGGTCGCGGCCTGCCCGTCCCCATGGGCATGCGCGGCGCTCACTACCTCTCCCCGCGCATTCGCTCCCGCATGGATGAGCTCAATATCACCGAGGCAGACCTCGCCTATGTGACCGGTACCGGGTCGGGCGGGCGTATCACCATCGACGACTTCGAAAACTTCCTCGACTATGTGGACGGCTGGCCCTCCCGCCCCGCCTCGCCCATGCGCCGCAGTGTGGCCAGCAGCATGCAGCGCACCTGGCGCCGCCCCATTGCCAGTGCCGGACGCCCCATTTACATGGCACCCATCATCCTGCACCGCCGCAACCACCCCCGCAAACCCGGTCTCACCCTCTACTTCCTGCGCGCGCTGGCTATTGCACTGGCGCAGGCTCCGGAGTGCGCTGGCTACATGGTAGGCGGGCGAATTCTGACCCCACGGCGCATTGACCTGGGGGTGGCCGTGCAGGTACCCGACGGCGTGATGGTACCTGTCATGCGCAATGTGGATGAATACACGCTCGATGAACTCATCGACGAATACAACAAAGTCATCTCCCAGGCGCGCGACCGCAAACTCGACCCCGCCTACATCGGCGGCGGTATTGCCACGGTGTCGAACTTCGGCGGGTTCGGTCTGACCTTTGCCAGCCCTATGCCCCTGCCCAGCGAGAGTCTGATACTCGGCGTGGGCGCTGTGATGAAAACCCCGGTATGGAGCGAGGAAGTCGAGTGTTTCATCCCCGTGGAGAAAGCAAACATCGTCGCTTCGTTCGACCACCGCGTGGTGGACGGCGGCGACATCGGCCGACTGATGCAGAAGATAGCCTATTACCTCGAGCACCCCGAACTGCTGTAAGCCATGGAACGCCCCGATTCAGCCCGACATGTGCTCGGCGTGCTCGCCGGTGCCGGTGAATACCCCCGCCTGATGGTCGAGGGAGCTAAACGCGCCGGCATGCGCGTGGTAGTGGCCGGTTTTCGCGGCGCGGTGGACAAATCGCTCGCGCAACTCTGCGATGCCTTCGCCATCTTCCGCGTGGGCGCGCTCGACGCCCCTCGCGAATTCTTCCAGCAACACGGGGTAACCCACGTCGTGATGACCGGACAGATTAAGCCCGCATGCATCTATACCATGTGGCCGGATGCCACCGCACGCCGCGAACTCGCCCAACTCGACCGGCGCAACGCCCACACCATCTTCACCGCCGTCTGCAATTATGTGGCTCGCTACGGCATGACCATGCTGCCCTCCACCACCTTCATGGAGGAAGTGCTGCCCCCACCCGGCCACCTGGCAGGCCCCGCCCCCACCCCCGAACAGATGGAGCAGGCCCGCCGAGGCATGCAGCTCGCGCGCGAAATCGCCCGACTCGACATCGGCCAGAGTCTCATGATGCGCGGCAACGAGGTTGCCTGCGTAGAGGGCTACAAGGGCACCAACGAGTGCATACGCAGTGCCGGCACACCCCCCGTCACCCTGTGCAAAGTGACCAAACCCGGGCATGACATGCGCTTCGACGTGCCCTGCATTGGTCTGCGCACCGTGCAGCACTGCTCAGCCGCCGGGGTGAACCACATCGTGTTCGAGGCACAGCGCACCATCCTCTTCCAGAAACAGGCCGTCATCGACCACTGCAACCGCCACGGCATCACCCTGCATGCCATGGCCATGCCCACCGACGGCCCCACCGTGCCTGACCCCGGCCATATACCCGATGACGCCGACCACGCCCTCGCCATGGCCACCGCACTCGAACAACTCGGCATCGGCAGCTCAGCCGTCGTGTGCGAAGGCGTTGTCATCGCCGTGGCTGACCCTGAAGGGCCGCTCAAGTGCATACGCCGCGCCGGAGCCTACATGAAGCGCATACGCTTCGTGCGCCTGGTCAACTGGCTGTGCCGTGTGCTGCTGGGGCGCCCCGGCACCCCGCCTGCCCCCATGGTCATGCGCGGTACGGCAAACTTCACCATCACCCCCGAGGTTGAGCGTGCCGCCCGCAAAGCCGGCATACGCCTGCGCTGACTTTTCTCATAGCCCCATGAAACCTGCACTTATACTTGCCCTGAGCCTGCTGCTCAGCAGCTGCTGCACGAACTACAGCCTGCCGGTCTTCAACCTCGGCCGCACGGTGGACCCCGTTTTTTATCAGAGCGATAACTACCACCTCTACCAAGCAGACGAACAATGGTACGTCAAGGGCTGCCGCTGTACCTACACGCATTACACCACCATGGAAAGTCCGGTACCCGTTAATGTCATCCCCTTCGTTGACATGGGGCGCCTGGAATGCCCCTGGTACACCACCGTAGACGGCGGGGGCAACCCTGAGCAGGTTTACCTCCCCGTCCACCCCGACAGCTACGCTGACGTGCAGCAACTGCTCAGCGGCCGGAGTATCGACCACCCCCTGAAACTCAACCCGCAAGCTTACCTCACCACCCTGCCCGCCCCGCACCGCTGCTACACCACCCCTTACCAGAAAATCCACTACCTACCCGGAACCTCGCGCTCCTGGGGTAAAACCCGCACCTCCGCCCACGCCCTCTGGGCTTACCCGCTGGGGGTAGCCACCGCCGTTGCGGTCGATGTACCCGCCTCGATACTCACTAACGTGCTCTTCATCCCCATCGGCGCCTGCGTAGCCCTGACCGATGCCGGCGACCAACAACAGGCGCCTCCACCGACGCCGGCAGATATCAGCACCGCGAATTGAGCAGCAGGATATTCATTATCCCATCCCCGACCGGGACACACAACATAAGTTAGGGCTTGCATATTCAGCATAATGGAGTATACTACCTGCGCACAAAAAAACAATGATGAAAAAACGCCCCATCCTGACCGCCACGCTGGCTCTGCTGGCTCTCACCAATCTGCCCTCCTGCATCAATTCCATCGTCTACAACGGTGCAGGCAAACCCATGCCCGACCTCACCTACGGCTACAGCGAGCATGCTACGGCCATGCAGGCCATTGACGGTACTGTGCTGCGCGGCTGGTTCTTCAACCGAGGCGCCGGCACGCCGCTGGTTGCCATGTATGGCGGCAATGCCATGAACGTGGGCAACTTCGCCGCCATTGCAGCGGCAGACCCCACCCGCTCCTACCTGCTGATGAACTACCGTGGCTACGGCGGCAGCCAGGGTGAACCGAGTGAGGCCAAACTGGTGGAGGACGCCAACAGCTGCATCACCCAGGCACGCTCACGCATGGGGGGCTCCGGCCCGCTGGCTCTCGTAGGCTATAGCCTGGGTTCCGGTGTCGCCACACAGGTGGCAGCCACCAAGAGCGCGGCTGCACTCATCCTCATCTGCCCCTTCGACAGCATGACCGAGGTGGCCTGCAACCAGGTACCTTTCTTCCCGCGCATCCTGCCCATGGACAGATGGAACTCCGTGGAATTCGCCCCCCTGGTCAAATGCCCCGTGACCGTCATGCGCGCGCAGACGGACGATATCGTACCCGCCGAGAGCACCGACAAGCTCATTCAGGCCTTCCCCGCCGTTCCCGCTGTGAAGATTTACCCCGCCGACCACAACAGCATCTTCGCCACACCTGAGTTCACCGCTGACCTCATGCGCGCCCTCCCCCTCAACCAGGCCACCGACGTAGAGGAGATATGAGACCATGACTGCCAACGCACGCCACATCACCAACGGTATTTTCCTGCTCATCCTGCTGGGGCTGAGTGTGTGGTCAGCCATCAACCCGTACGATAGGCAGGTGTGGTGGACGGAGATGAGCACCGTTTTCGTGCTGGTGGCCGTATTCGGCTGTCTGTACAGGCGCCTGCAGCTGAGTGTGGGCAGCTATTTCTTCATCTTCCTGTGGTGCTGGCTGCAGGTCATCGGGGCGCACTACACCTTTGAGCTGGTGCCCTTCGAGAGCATGGGCAACATCTTCGGCTTTGAGCGCAATCACTACGACCGCCTGGCTCACTTTGTGGTGGGGCTCAATGCCGTGGGAATTGCCGAGCTGCTGTGGCGCTACCGAGGGGCTCCCTCTGCCCGCGCGGCTGCCATTTACAGTGTGGTCATCATCATGGCCGTGGCCAACTTCTGGGAACTCGTGGAGTGGATTTACGCCGAAATCGACGGCGGCAGTGCCGGGCTGGCCTTCCTCGGTTCACAGGGTGACGTGTGGGACGCGCAGAAAGATATGCTCATGGACACCCTGGGGGCCTTGCTCGGCGCAGGTATCTTTCTCTGTGCTTCTGTCACCCAATCGGTCGGCTCTACCGATAAATAGCAGCCGATAGAACTCGCTCTGGAAAAAATCCGAGGCCGGGTTCATTCGCTCCCGACCTCGGATTCAGTAGCCGCTTACGCCTTATCGGGCGATACCGGTGGCCTTCAGGTAAGCCTCCGGGTCAGGGTCACGGCCCAGGAAGTCGCGGAAGGCCTCTGCCGCCGGCTTGCTGCCGCCCACGGAGAGGATAGCCTTGCGGAAAGCAGCGGCGGGTGCAGGGTTAAGAATCCCCTCGACCTCGAAGCGCCGGAAGGCATCTGCCACCAGCACATCGGCCCATTGGTAGGAATAGTACCCGGCGGCGTAGGCTCCGGTAATGCAGTGGCTCAGGCGGCGCATGTACGACGGCTCATCCACGCCCGATGGAATCTGCCAGGGAGCAAGCAGCTCGGCGCTGGCCACATCGATATCCCGCCCCTCGAATCGAGTGGCGTAGTTGATGTGCATTTCAAGGTCGAGCTTAGCCAGGCAGAACTGGCGCATGTTCGCAATGGCGGGCATGAAATAGCGGCTCTTCTGCAGGCGCTCCACCAGCTCAGCGGGCATGGGTTCGCCGGTCTCGTGGTGGCGGGCATAGAGGGCGAGAGCCTCGGGAGCCCAGGTCCAGCTTTCATTGATGATGCTGGGCAGCTCGATAAAGTCCCAGGCGATACCGTTGCACCAGTGGCCGGCCAGCTCCGTGTCGGTCAGCATGGCATGGAGCATGTGGCCGAACTCGTGGAAAATCGTCTGCACATCGAGGTGGCTGAACAGAGCCTGAGCCTCGCCAACGGGGCGGGTCAGATTCGCCATAATGGCTCCCAGGTGCGGGGCATGCGGTTTACCATCCCTGCCGGGAGCACCGGCACGCAGCGGCGACATCCAGGCACCGGCGCGCTTGCCGGCACGCGGATAGAGGTCCAGGTAGAACGAACCGAGATGAGCACCGGTTGCCTTGTCCGAGATGGCGAACATGCGCACCTCCGGGTGCCAGACTTCCACCATCCCTTCGGGGCAGCTCTGCCCGGGCTGCAGACAGACGGTAGGCAGTTCGTCGATAGAAATACCGTAGAGGTGGGCAGCTATGGAGAACATGCCCTCCAGCACACGGTCACAGGCAAAATAGGGGCGCAGGCTCTCGGGGTCGAGATTGCACTGCTGCTGAGTGTACTCATTGAAATAGTAGCGCAGATTCCAGGGGGCAATGGCAGCATTCTTCTCCCCGGTGCAGGTATTCACATAGGCGAGAAGCTCGGCACACTCCGCGCGGAAAGTGGGCTCCAGGCGCTGCATCATACCATCCACGAAGGCCATGGCCTTCGCGCCACTGCCGACCATACGGTCGCGGGTCTTGTAGTCTGCCCAGGTGGCAAAACCGAGCAACTGAGCCAGCTCGCTGCGCAGCTGCATGACCCGGGCCACGATGGCAGCATTGTCAAACTCACCACCGCAGCCGATACGGCTCTGCCCCTCCCAGCACAGCTTGCGCGTGGCCTCCACCGAGCAATCCCGCAGCACGGCAGAGGCACTGCCCGCCTGCAGGGTGATACGCCAGGCAGGCTGTTCAGGCGCGCCATGGCCATGGGCGGCGGCATCTGCCGCTGCGGCAGCCAGCCAGATGTCGCTCATGCCCTCCAGCTGCGAACGGTCAGTCACGATGTGCTCCCAGGCATTCGTGGAATCGAGCACATTCTTGCCGAATTTGAGGGTAAGCTCCGCGAGCTCCTGCTCGATGGCAACCTTGCGCGCCTTCTTCTCGGGGGAAAGCTCGGCACCGTTGTCGCGGAAGGTATCGAGCGTCTGCTGCACAAAGCGCTTTTTCTGCGCGCTGAGTTCCTGTGCCCAGGGCTGAGCGGCAGCGGTGCGCACAACTTCCCACAACCGCTCATCTGCCGTGATGGAAGAATAGAAATTATTGAGCTCGGGCAGCAGGGTGGCCTGAGCATCGCGCACAGCGGCGCAATCCATGGTAGCAGCGCGAGTGCGCAGGTAATCCGTCACCTTCTCCAGCTCAGCGGTAGCCTCAAAGAACGCGATAAAGGTATTCTCGAAAGTCATCTGCTGCGGGGTAAGCGCGCGGATGGCATCCAGCCGCTGCCGGGCGATTTCCATCGCGACGGGGGCATCTTTCAATGCCTGTTCGGGGGTCAGTTTCGACCAGACGGGATAGGGCAAGTCGGCGAAATAGGGGTGTTCCTGCTCAGCGGGAGCCACTGCGGCCGGAGCCGGTTCTGCCGCCTGCACCACCACTGCACCCGGCAGGGCGCAGAGTGCCGTCATCAAGAGTGTTCGTATAGTCATAAAATTGCAGCGCGCTCTCAATCGAGCGCATAGCGGGCGGCGGCCACTGCCAGGAATACAGCCGTCTCGACCCGCAGAATGATAGGTCCCAGCCCGGTGGGAATGTAGCCGGCGGTCTCTGCCGCCGCATACTCTGCCGGCGAGAAATCCCCCTCGGGACCGATGAGCAGCACACACTCACGCTGCGCAGCCGCACGCCCGGTCTCGAGCACCTCGCGCAGGGGGCGTGCATGCGGCACAATGGCACACTGCACTTTAAGCGACGGCAAATCCCGGCGCTGCAAAAACAGCTTGTAGGGCTGCGGTTCCTCCACCACAGGCAGGGAATTTACGCCGCATTGTTTGCAGGCTTCCAGCACGGTGCGGCGCCATTTGTCAGCCTTGGCGGCGGCATCCTTGCCGCTCAGGCGCACGATAGTGCGCTCCGTCATAAGGGGAATAATGCGGCTCACTCCCAGCTCCACAGCCTTCTGCACGATAAGGTCCATGTTGGTCCCTTTCGGCACGGCCAGAGCCAGGGTGATACCCGCCACAGCGGGCATGGTGGGCAGCAGCTCCTGCACCTGCACGCTCATGCTGCTACCATGCCCGGCCAGCACCTGCACCCGCGCCGCCTGCCCGGCGCCGTCGAACACCTCGCACACATCGCCCGGGCGCAGGCGCATGACCCGCAGGGCGTGGTGTGCCTCCTCCCCCTCAATCGTGAGAGTACCGGCGGAGAAATCAGCGTGTGGCAGGTAGCAGCGGTGCACGGAGCTTCAATACGGTGGGTTATTTGAGATACTTGGCCGCGTGTTTGGCGAAGTCACGCACCTCGGGCATGTTATCCTCGTCGAGCGTAGCGAAGAAACTCTCCAGCGCCTTCAGCTGCTTGGAGTTCAGGCCGGTGGGCGTCTCGACCATCACGCCGACCATCAGGTCGCCGCGACCATTACCACGCAGAGCGGGCATGCCCTGCCCACGCACGCGGAAAGTCGTACCGCCGGCAGTACCGGCAGGGATTTTCAGCTTGGTCGGGCCATCCAGAGTCGGTACGGAAACAGTGCCACCGCGCGTCGCGTCGAGCAGTGAAATGGGCATGGAGATGTAAAGATCCATCCCTTCGCGGTTGAAAATATCGTGCTCTGCCACCTCCAGCTCCACGTACAAATCACCGTTTTCGCCGCCGTGCAGACCGGCATCACCCTTGCCTGCCACGCGCATGCTCACGCCGGTATCGACACCGGCAGGTATGCGCAGTTCAACATCCTCCACCTTGCGCACGCGTCCCTCGCCACGGCATTTCGAGCAGGGATTGCTCACCGTGTGACCGGTACCGCGGCAGGTCGGACATGTGCTCTGCTGCACAAAGAAACCGCTCTGACGTGTCACCACACCCGAACCATGGCAGGTCTGGCACACCTTAAAGCCCTCTTTACCATCTTTCGAACCGGTCGCGCCGCAGGCATTACAAGCCACCCGGCGCTCCACCTTCAGCTTGCGCTCACAGCCATGGGCGGCATCTTCCAGCGTTATGCGCAGGTACTGCCGCAAATCAGCCCCCGGCTGGCGTGGGTCCGCCTGGCGACGACCACCGCCACCAAAACCACCGAACCCTCCCATGCCACCGAAGAACTGGGCAAAGATATCCATGGGGTCGGTGAACCCACCGAAACCGCCGGCACCACCGGCGCCACCCATACCGCCATTCTTGAACGCCTCATGCCCCAGTCGGTCGTATGCGGCGCGCTTATCGGGATTGCTGAGCACCTCGTAAGCCTCGCCCACCTCTTTGAACTTCTCCTCGGCCACCTTGTCATCCGGGTTGCGGTCGGGGTGGTATTTCATGGCGAGCTTGCGGTAGGCCTTTTTGATGGTGGCGTCATCCGCCCCCTTGTCTACGCCCAGCACGCTGTAATAATCATTAGCCATTGTCAGCGAAATCAGGTTGAGAGTTACTCAGCGGACTTTTCCTCCTGCGGGGCGGCAGCTACCACCACATTCACCGGGCGCAGCAGACGCCCCTTCAGGTTGTAACCACGGCGCAGAATGCGGATGATGGTCCCCTCGGGCTTGTCGGACGGCTCGCTCTGAATAGCCTCGTGGATATTGTGGTCAAACATCTGACCGACCTCGGTGGGAATGGGCTCCACGCCCTGAGCAGCCATGAAGTCGCCCAGCTGCTTCTGCACCATGCTCATACCGATGTAAATCATGGACGAGGTATCCTGCCCCGCCATCATCATCCCCATCTCGAAATTATCCACCACCGGCAGCAACTCCTCGAGCAGACCACGCGTGGCGTAGCGAGTGAACTCCTCGCGGTCTTTCACGCAGCGCTTACGGTAGTTATCATACTCAGCCGCCGTACGCATCGCCATATCGCGCCACTTCTGCAGCTCATCCACAGCAGCCTCGGCCTCGCCCTCAGCGCTTTCATCCACCGCATCCGCATATTCCTGCTCCGGCTTACCGGGCTTACCGCAATCACAAGTATCCCCGCAGGGAGCACCCTCGGGCTGTTCCTTTTCCAAATCTTTTTCGTTTTCGCTCATGAGCCCATTATATCGCACGCGCGAGAGATGTCAACCCCCGCGCGTGGCATGCCCGCAAGCCATGTCGACTGCGGCACTCACACGGGACACAGTATCAGGACAGCCAGGCCAACAGAGAGGTATTCTGCGTGACGTAGATTTCATGGGATTTTCTATGCTTTTCCTTGATACGAAGAAATCTAAGTGATAGAATACCCCTATGGCGAAGCGCACACCGAAGAAAGCAAAAGATAATACTCCTCTCCCGTTTGAAAAGCAGATA
>JAZNVF010000081.1:0-24379 GCA_045592685.1 Akkermansia sp.
TCACGACCTTTTCCTTCCCTCTCTTTATCCTCTCCGGCACCCCACCCGGAAGGTTGTATCCGGTGGCGAGCATCGCTGCTCAGCCTTGGTGCCACGGAAAGTCCGTGAATTGAAAACTGCCTCGCCCGGCCGTTGCTTCAGAGTCGCATGTTTCAGCGTTTCGCTCGCTCTTTCGGGCTTCACCGTGTCGGCGTGCCGAGAAGTATACACGAAACATTGCCACACGTCAAGCTCATTTTTCAAAAATTTTGCATTTTTTTGCAACATTTTTCTCAAAATATTGAAAAATCAATGTTTTTAAAAATCACTTTTTGCCACTTTTGGGCGAAACCCGAAAAAACGGGTAAGAAAAGCTAAAGAAACGTACCGCACTACAGCCCTTTTTTCCCAGCAATCGATTTTACCGCACCCCGTCAGCATCTCTCGCACGCGCAACGCATATGCGCAACGCCTTCTTCGCCTCTTACCTACCATCAAACTCCCTTTTTCAAACGAATCACCGGAACAAAAAAACTCCGAGGTTGTTCACCTCAGAGATTTTTAACATCCCCACGCGGATTCGAACCGCGGTTCTATGACTGAGAATCATATGTCCTAACCCCTAGACGATGGGGACCTTCGGATGTTTGTTGCGTAGCAACGAGCAAATATTACCACATTCTCACCCAAAGTCAAGCAAAATTTTCAAAAAAAATAAAAAAATGCGAAGTCATGATTGACGTTTGCAACAGCCTCCCGGATGTGCTAAGATAGAGTACATGCTGAGAGGACTAACACTGTGTGCAGCCCTGGCGCTGGGCCAAAGCGTTGCGCAACTTGCCAAAACCGCCCCAGATGCGGACAGCGGCGCCACTACGCAGGCGGATCCCACACGCGCCGAGCAACGTCGGGCTGCCGCAGCCCTGCAAGAAGCCGACGAGCATGTCGTATCGCAATCGCGCATGTTCTCTGTAAGTGGCGGTGATTCACTGCGCATGGGAGCCATAGCCACCAAGGCAGATGAGGTGCGTGGGTCCGTGTGTCGTCTGCTGGGCATAGATACTACCTGGAAATACGGCATATCCATACGCCTGATAGGAAGTTCATCCGACAGGGCAGAACGTACCCCCATCCGCACCCGTATCAGCATCATTGGCGGCGAACCCAACTTTCAGATTCGAATCTACCCCGGGGGAGGGATTAATGTCGAAAGGTTGACAAACGCCATCATTACTATGACCCTCTTTGAACGCGCACTGAGCAACCAGCGCGCTGATGCCCTGCCCGACACCGTCAATATACCTCACTGGCTTATCACCGGCGTGCAGCAAGCAGTACTGTGGCGCAGCGGCAAGGGCGACCGGCGCCTGTACCGCAGTTTGTTCGAAAGAGCGGATATGCTCACAATCGAAGAAATAGTCAGTACCAAAGACATCAGCGAACTGGATGCAAGCTCAAGGCAAGTGTACGAAGTATCGTGCGGGGTACTCGTTATGTGCCTGCTGCACCGTGAAGGTGGCCCGGCCCAACTACGGGAGCTTATTGCAGAATCTGCTCTGTCTGACGGCACGCCACGCGAAATCATCTCCGCTCACTTTCATGAACTGGGGGTGGACTCTACCATGCTGAACAAATGGTGGGCGCTCGAACTTGCCGCGCTGGCGCAGGCTCCCGCAACCGAAATGTTGACCCCCATGGAAACAGAAAAGCAGCTGGAAGAAGCACTGACCATACTGCTTTACGACGCCGAAAAGCAAGCGCCGCAGCCACTCAATGCAGACAATGTATATGCTCTACTGGAGCAATCGGAATGGCGCGCACAGATTCCACCGCTGATAGAGCGGCTCATGCAACTCAATCTTCACTGCTTTCCGGGTTACCGGGCAATCATTGCCGAGTACTGCCGTGCCTACAATGAACTGCTGAAGGGAGGCACTGCTGATGACGTGCAGAATATCCTCGGACCGCTGCGCGAGCTGCGGGCAGCCTACATCACCACATCTCTGCGCGCACGCGATTACCTCGACTGGTACGAAATTACTCATCTGGGTGAAAATAAACACAAAGAAGGATTCGCCGACTACCAGGAAACCATGCGACTGCTACGCCGTGAAAAAACAGGCCCCGATACGCACATGAGCCGATACCTGCAGGATATCGAAAACCTCTACAGCCTAAAATCCGGCGAAGAACTGCCGGACTCGCTCATGGAGCAAGTGCGCAGAGCCCACAACGAATACCGAAAAAACACACAACACCCATGAGCCGACGACAAGAGTTTACGCTGCCCTCTGCTCCGGACCTGAGCGCCGAACAAGCAGCTCACGCTGCCGGTTATAGTTACGTGTGCGGTATAGATGAGGCAGGGAGAGGCCCTCTCGCCGGCCCCGTAGTTACCGCAGCCGTCATATTGCCACCTGGTTACGAACTGACCGGGCTCAATGATTCGAAAAAGCTCACCGCCCGCCGGAGGGAACAGCTCTTCGAACAACTTATGGCCGATAAACAAGTTTACAAAAGTATAGCCACTGCCAGCGTGGCCGAAATAGATGAACTCAACATTCTGCGAGCCACTCACCTGGCCATGGCCCGCGCAGCACAGGGACTGAAACCGACCCCGGATTTCTGCCTGATAGACGGGCTTGCCGTTCCGGGTTTCCCGCTGCCGTCAACTAACCTGGTAAAGGGAGACGCCCGCAGCCTTAGTATAGCCGCTGCCAGCGTGCTGGCAAAAGTAACCCGAGACCGCTATATGCAGGAACTGGCCACCGAATACCCACAATACGGCTTTGAGCGTCACGCAGGCTACGGCACAAAAGCACACTTGCAAGCTATTCAGCAATATGGAATTACGCCACACCATCGCCGCTCGTTTGCACCTGTTGCACAAATGGAGCTGCCCCTGGGATTCTGATTCACCGCCAAACCGCGCCTATCTGGGCGAATACGGCGAGCTGGTAGCAGCCTCGTACCTGCGTGCTCAGGGGTTCAAAGTACTCTATCGAAACTTTCGCTACGGTACACGCGGCGAGCTTGACTTGGTCTGCCGAGAGAAAAATGTGCTTGTAGCCTGCGAAGTAAAAAGCTCTGCCGCCCCTGCAAGCGGAGCCCCCATGCGCGCCGTCAATCGCCGTAAGCGCCATCTGCTGCGACACGGACTGCGCAACTGGCTCTACTTATTGCGAAGCGATGACATCCCCACCCGTTTCGATGTAGTCGAAGTATTCCTGACAGGTGGACAAAAACCCGAAATTCGCCACCACCGCGCTGCGTTCGGCTCCCACGAAGGCAGCAGACAATGGTAAAATTCCCTACCGCAGATTATCCGCCCACAACCCGAGACGCCAGCACAAAAATAATAACGACTAATCATTTATAGTCTGTACATTGTACACACCAAAAACTCACTCGGAAACAAAACTCCATAAAATGCGCTTTACTATTTTTGGCGATTTTACTCATTTTTCTCTATTAAAAGCTGCACATTCTGTGATTTTTTCCACACAAAATACCCCACCAGACGTATAACTCCGAAGCTCTCAAAAAGTCCCTTTTCAGAAACTCTGATTCCCGTAAATCAACTTTACAAGAGTAAAAGCGAGCGATTTTCGGGTTTTCACCCCTCTTTTCCATGAAAAACAAGGCCTTTTTCCGTTTTTGAAGCTAAAATTAACTACACTCAGGCAAGAATAGAGACGGGCAGATATTAAGGAAAAGTTAAATAACGCCGTAATATTCCTGCCTTGTCGACAGGTGTTAAAGTAACCACATTCCGGCTCGTTTCAGAAGAAATCAGATTACCCAAAAGGAATCTCCAGCGCTCTGCTTATTTCCTATCTACCCCGTGGGTTATTTGGCAATTTATGCACCTCTTCAAATTTTTGTTCAAGGCCTACAGAAAGGAAGCAAACGTACCATTTTGATTTATCATATATTTTATCACATTATATATTTTCACCATTTTGGGTACTATGCTGGGATAAAACTGATATTTTTTCACTATTTTCAGGAACTATTTCATCATATAGTTTTCGACACAATTCACATCTGCTGATTTCTACTTTTGATAAAACGTAAATGATTACATACCTTACAACACTCGCCGAACATAAAAACGGTGAAGGCAGACTTTGGCATTGCAGGGTGCGCGCGCGTGTGGTAGAATGCTGTTGAGATATGACTTTGGAAGAGCTGAGACAAGAGATTGATTGCATCGACGCGCAGATAGTGGAGCTACTCAAACAGCGCATGCAGTGCGTGCACAGCGTAGGCGAAATCAAGAAAGGGGCCAACTCCCACATCTTTGTGCCCGAGCGCGAGAGCAAACTCTTCGCCAAACTCATGGTTCACAACGCAGGAGTGCTGCCCGAAAAGGGGCTTCAGAGCGTCTACCGCCAGATTGTGAGTATGAGCTTCGCGCTTGAGGGCGGCATGAAGGTGGGTTACCTGGGGCCCGAGGGCACATGGAGCCACCAGGCCGCGCAAGCTCGCTTTGGCGACAGCGTGGAGCTGGTCCCCTTCCCGAGCTTCAACCAAATTTTCCACGCCGTTGAGCACAATGAGGTAGACTATGGTCTGGTACCCGTCGAGAACAGTACCGACGGTAAGGTATCGCAGGCACTGGACCTGCTGGGCGCCATGGGGCTGCGTATCTGCGCACAGGTACATCAGCCCGTGCTTAACTGCCTGCTGGGCAAGTGCGACCCACGCACCATCCACACCATTTATTCGCACCCGCAGGCACTGGGGCAATGCCGCGAATGGCTGCTGCAGAACTACCCGAACGCCGCCCAGGTAGCCACACCCTCCACGGCAGAAGCCGCCCGGCGCGCAGCAGCGGAGTCAGGCAGCGGAGCCGCAGCCATCGGCAGTCGCATGGCTGCCACGCTCTACGGGCTCGACATACTCTGTGCCAACATACAGGACAAGATGGACAACACCACGCGCTTCGCCGTTATCGGTCGCCAGCGCAACGCCCCCAGCGGCAAAGACCGCACGACAATTTGTTTCAGCGTACCGCACACGGCAGGCGGCCTGGTGAACGTGCTCAACATCTTCCGCGACCACGGCGTAAATATATGGTGCATGGATTCCCGCCCCACACGCGACACCGCCTGGGAATACCTGTTCTACATCGACGTCGAAGGACATGAAGAGGTAGAACCCCTGCGCAGCTGCCTGAAACAGATGCACGACACCACCCCCATGTTCAAGGTACTGGGTTCTTACCCTGAAACCTGATTTTCCACACACCATGGCTTTCACCTACGAACAGGCACACACCCTGCTGCGCAACGCACGGGCCAACAATCGCCAACCGCACGCCCTGCTCATCACCGGCATGGCAGATGCCGGCACTCACCGCCTGGCCCTCGCTCTGGCCAGCGAACTCAACGGTGCACGAGCTGACAGCCTGGAGAACCTGCAGCACCCAAGCTGCCGAGTACTGCGCCCCGGCTCGAAAATACGCACCATCTCCATCGATGCGGTTCGCAGCGTAGAGCCATTCCTTGCTCTGCGCGCTGCTGAGGGCGAAACCAAGCTCATCATCATCGACGAAGCCGATCGCCTGCTCGATGAAGCCGCTAACGCCTTCCTGAAAACTCTCGAAGAACCCCCGCCACAGACCCTCATCATCCTCATCACCGCACTGCCGCAGAAACTCCTGCCCACCATTCTGTCGCGCTGCGTGCGGCTCGATTTGCGCGATTCACGCCGAGGCGTGCGCCTGAGCAACGCACAGCAGGCCTTCCTGCCCGCTGTGCGCGCAGCCCTGCCCCGCCTGGGCAATGACGTGGCGGCCCTTGCCCTGCGCGCCGACTTTCAGTCCCTGCTCACCAAACGGCGAGAGGAAATCACCGACCGCATTACCACCGCCCTGAAGGCGGAAGCTAAAGCCGTAGCCGAAGGCACCGACATACGCAACTGGGAGGCCATGCAAAAGGACGTGACAAACGCCCGCATTGAAAGCGAGTACCTGGGCGAGCGGGCGCAAATGCTTGAGTTACTCTCCCTGTGCCTGGGGCAAGCCGTGCTGCTGGCCTCGCACGCGCCGGATGTCGAGCCGCTTGCCCCGGAGCTGCCCGCCGTGGCCACAGCGCACAGCGTGCCCGACCTGCTGCGCCGCATGCGCGCGGTGGATGCCCTGCGTACCGACCTTAACTTCAATGTCAACGAAGCACTGGCGCTCGACTCACGCCTGCTCGACATCATCGGCAAATCCCCCTTATGAACAGCATGACCGGATTCGGGGCCGCCACCGCCCCCCTCAGCAGCGCAACCCTGCGCGTCGAAATCGGCGGCGTGAACCGCAAACAGACAGAAATCGCCATCTCGCTGCCCCGCGCCTGGGCTGAGCTCGAAACCCGCGTACGCGAACTCGTGGCCGGCTGTGTCTCGCGCGGGCGCGTGAACGTCACCATCTCCCTGCAGAGCGCAGCCGCCGGCAGCGGCACCCTCGCCGTAAACAAAGCCAAACTTGCCGCCCTGCAAGCCTGCACGGCCGAGGTAGCCACTGCCACCGGTAAGGGCGTGGAACTCACGCTCGATGCCCTGCTGCGACTCGGCATCATCGGCGAAGAGACAGAGGCCGACATCACTCCCGATACCGCCTGGACCGCCGCCGAACCCGCCATCCGCGAGGCTCTCGCCGCCTTCCTCGCCCTGCGCGCACAAGAAGGCACCAACATGCGCACCGACCTGCTGCGCCGCATTAACACCCTGCGCGGCTACCGGGAGCAGCTCATCGAGCGCGCCGCCGGTGTACCCGCACGCTACCGGGAGCAGCTCCTCAAGCGCCTCGAAGAAAGCGGCCTGCCCATCCCGGCAGATGACGAACGAATCATCAAAGAAATCGCCCTCTTTGCTGACCGCTGCGACGTGAGCGAGGAAACCACCCGCCTGGCCTCTCACCTCGACCAGTTCGAGAAAATATGCGACAAGCCTGAAGCCGTAGGCCGTACCCTCGACTTCCTCTGCCAGGAAATTTTCCGCGAGCTCAACACCACCGGCTCCAAGGCAAACGACGCGACCCTGGCCCAGCTCGTCGTCACCGCCAAAACCGAGCTCGAAAAAATCCGCGAACAAGTCCAGAATATCGAATAAATCCCGCCCCTCCAAATCGTAAATCGCAAATCCCCATGCTTGGTACTCTCCTCATCATTTCCGGCCCCTCCGGCTCTGGCAAAACCACCCTCTGCCGCCGAGCAGAGGCCGATGGGCTCACCGCCTACTCCATCTCCTGCACCACCCGCCAACCCCGCCCCGGTGAGCAAGACGGTATCGACTACCACTTTCTCCCCCCCGAAGTCTTCGCGGCCAAGGTGGCAGCAGGCGAATTCCTGGAACATGCCACAGTACACGGCAACTCATACGGTACGTTGAAAGCCGACATTATCGACCTGCTCGAACAGGGCAAAAACGTGGTGATGGACATCGATGTACAAGGGGCGGCCTCCATACGCGCCTGCGATGACCCCACCATCCGCCGCGCCTACGCCGATGTGTACATCCACGTTCCCGCCGCTGAGCTCGAAGCCCGCCTGCGCGGTCGACAGACCGACAGCGAGGAAGTCATACAACTGCGACTGCGCAATGCTGCCGCCGAAGATGCCCGACAGGGCGAATACCAATTCGCCCTCGTTTCTGCCGACCGCGAGCACGACTACGCCCGCTTCCTCTCCCTACTCTCCGCCCTCTCCATGCGCACCGAGCTCGCATAAGCGAGTATACCGCAGAGTTCTCGCCCCTCGGGTTATAAAAAAGTTCCATCCGAAGGGAGCCCCGACAGATTACCCTGTCGGGGCTGAGACTCAGCTTGACTTAATGCTGAAAATATGCTAGAAAGCCCGCATCAACACATTGCAGAGCCGACATGAACAACAGGGAACTTTTCAGGGAATTGGAGCAACTGCTGCGGCGCACGCCGGGGTTCTGCACGAACGAAGGGGTTCTGATACGCAACAGCATTGCCGCTGCGGCCATGGAACTGCAGCCGGAACTGTTGCGCCTGCTGCTCGGTCACGAGGGACTGCGGCAGTACTTCTTCACCGAGGTTGAGGGGGTGCAGGTATTCGACAAAGTGAAGTTCCTGCGCTTCGTGGCAAACAAGAACTTTCTGCCCGACAGCTACACGGCCTACCGCAACAGTATCGGCCTTGCTGACGGCACGGGTGACATGCTGGCCGAGCGCCGACAGGTTGTGCTCAGCTGGCCCTACAAAGATTGTCTGCTCGAGGGCGGTCAGAGCCGCGAAGATGCCAGACGACAAGAGGTATTCTGGAACGAAACGCTCGCACCGGATGAAATCAACCGCCTGACAGAACCCAAGGCCCTCTGCAACTTCCACCGCGTGACCGGTGAGGGAGTGCAATCCGTCAGCGAACTGGGCGAGCAGGACAACTACATTATCTGCGGTAATAACCTGCTGGCTCTCTACAGCCTGCGTAAGCGCCACGCCGGACAGGTGAAAATGATTTACATCGACCCGCCCTACAACACAGGCGGCGACAGTTTCGGCTACAACGACACATTCAACCACAGCACCTGGCTGACCTTCATGCGCAACCGGCTCGAAGTTGCCCGTGACCTGCTCACCCCGGACGGCAGCATCTACGTGCAGCTCGACTGGAATGAGGCCCACTACTGCAAGGTGTTGATGGACGAAATTTTCGGGCGCGACTGCTTCCGCAACGAAATCATCTGGTGTTACACCGGCCCCGGTTCCCCCGGCATGAAACAGCTCAACCGCAAACACGATACCATACTCTGGTACTCACGCAGCCCGAATGAGTGGGTTTTCAACGGTAACGACATCCGCCTGCGCTCAGAGGTACACGCCGGTGGGTTCAAGGGCGAAATGAGCGCCAACGTCAGCAGCAGCTACAGCGAAAAAGGTAAAATCCCCGAAGACTGGTGGGAGCTCTTCCACACACCGGAAGACCTGGCAGATGAAATCCGCCGACTGAGCGAAGAACAAAAGCGAATCGATGACGCAGACTGGTTCAAGGCAGCCGTTGCAGCTCGTATAAAAGTAGACGGAGTACAGCGCACAGGCTACACGACCGAAAAACCCTACAAACTCATGGAGCGGCTCATACGTCAGGGCACAAATGAGGGTGACCTGGTACTGGATTTCTTTGCCGGCAGCGGCACCACGGGCTACGTAGCAGGCTACCTGAACCGCCGCTACATCCTCGTCGAACAGCTCGAAGACACCATAGCCATCATGCACCGCCGCTTCCGCGACAACTCCCCTGTTTACTGCGAACCGGCCGCTGCCAACAGTCACTGGGTTGCCGCCATCGCTGCTGCAGACAGCGCAGCGGCACTGGCAGAGGTGCAGCAGGCCATGGCCCGCAGTGGCTACCTGAACTGGCAGGTCGACATGCAGGCTCTTGCCACCACTATAGGGCAGTGCGAACTGCCGCTGGAACAGCAGAAATCACTGCTGCTGGAGTGTCTGGACAAGAATATGCTCTATGTTCCGCTCAGCGAGTTGGAAAGCGAAGAATTCACCCTGAGTCCGGCAGACCGGGCTCTCAACTGCGCATTCTACGCCATCGGCCAGGCATGAGCACACCTGCACCAGCCGCCCCCGAGCTGCCCGCCGCCATCATGGCCGGGTTGAACCCGGCACTGCAGCTCCGCCCCTATCAGTCGGACTGTTTTGCCGCCTGGCTACGCTATTGGCAGCGCTACGGGCAAGATCCCACGGCTCTGCACCACCTGCTCTTTCACATGGCAACGGGCAGCGGGAAAACGCTGATTATGGCGGGGCTCATGCTGCACCTCTACACGCAGGGGTACCGCAATTTCTTATTCTTCGTAAACTCGACGAACATCATCGAAAAAACGCGGGAGAACTTTCTGAATCCGGCCTCGGGCAAGTACCTGTTTGCTCCTGTGATAGAACTGGCGGGGCAACGCGTGCAGATACGAGCAGTGCGCCATTTCCGCGAATCGCAGCCCGACTGCATCAACCTCTGCCTGACCACCATACAGAAACTACACAGCGACCTCAACACCGCACGCGAAGGCTGCACCTGCTACGACGACTTCGCCCAGCAAAGTATCGTCTTCATTTCAGATGAGGCGCACCACATCAACGCCGCTACCCGCCGGAGCCGTTCCCCGCACAACCTCACCCCACAACAACTCGAACTTTCTTTCGACGCCCCGGACTTCACCCCCAGCTACGAAAATACCGCCCTGCGGCTCTTCAATGCCGACACCGGTTCCCCCCTGCCCAACGTACTGCTGGATTTCTCGGCCACCATCGACTTCGACAACCATAACCTGGCCGAAAAATACCGCAACAAGCTCCTTTTCGACTACTCTCTTCGCCGATTCCGGCAAGATGGCTACTCCAAGAACATCTGCCTGCAACAAAGCACCCTACCCCCCATGCAGCGCGCTCTGCTGGCAACCCTTCTCAACCAGTACAAGCGCAAACTCTTCGCCGGAATCGGGCTGGAGTGCAAGCCGGTAATCCTCTTCAAATCGAGACTTATCAAAGAGAATGCCGTCTTCCATCGCGAGTTCAGCGCAGCCCTGCGCTCCCTGACCGTACCCGACCTGGAGCAACTGCGCCGCGCCGCCACGGGAGATACAGCTGCAATCTTCGAGCATCTGGCAGCTACCGGCTATTCCCCCGAAAATCTCATTTCCGAGCTGCAGGAGGATTTTTCTCCCGAAAAACTGCTGCTGGTGGACAACACAGAAATCACTCCCGAAAAACAGCTACTGCTCAACAGCCTGGAATCACCATCGAACAAAATACGCGCGATCTTTGCGGTTGACATGCTCAATGAGGGGTGGGATGTGCTCAACCTCTGCGACATCGTACGGCTCTACGACACACAAAGTACCGGCAAGCCCGGCAATAAAACCGTAGCAGAAGCACAGCTTATCGGACGAGGAGCGCGCTACCTGCCCTTTGCAGACCGCAGTGCGCCGCATGCCCCCACCGGTCGCCGCAAATACGACGACGACTGCACCAATCCGCTGCGCCTGCTCGAAACCCTGCACTACCACAGTGCAACAAACAGCCGCTATGTGGAGGAGCTCAACACCACCCTGATACACAGCGGTCTGCTGCCGCAGAGCAGTATCACCCTGCAAGTCGGTCTCAAACCCGAATTCTGCAACAGCGAATTCTACCGCACGGGGCGTCTGTACTTCAACCGCAGCGAGCAACGGCTCACAGCCCCCACCGCCCCCCTGGCCGAACGCTTGCGCGAACCGCTCGGCGCCACGTTGCAACTGCGCAAAGGTCATTGCACTCTGCCGCTGCTCAGCCTGGGGCATCACCTGCTGCGCTCGGCTCTCAATCGCAGCGAATGTTACAGTTTCGCACGTCTGCGCAGCCTGTTCCCCACACTGGGTTCGATGCGAGAATTTATCGAGAGTCCGCACTACCTTGGCGGGCTGAGTGTACAGATTGAGGGCTGCACCACACGTACTCCACTCAGCCCACAACAGCGGCTCCTCATCGCCCTGAGCGCTCTGCGGCAACTCGAACCGCAACTTCCCCGCCCCGGGCACCGCAGCTGCGGCCGACAACAGCTCAGCTCATCCCCCGTCTGCGAACTGGTACAGAACCGAACCATACAGCGCAGCTATGAGCCGGAGCAGACTCCGACCGATGGTTCTGCCTTTGCCGCATGTGACTGGTATGCCCGCAGCAGCAGTGCCCCCACCCCGGCCGAGCTGCCCCTGCTGCGGCTCCTGCAGAGTACCGCCCCACAGTTACGTGAGCGCTACCGGAGCATGTGGCTCATACCAAACCATGGTGACGTTCGCCTGCACGAACTCTCCACCGGCACGGCATTCGCACCCAGTTTCATTCTCTGCCTGACACCGGCCGACACCACCGCAGCGCCCCTGCAAATTTACATCGATTGCCAGCCCGAGCACCTGCGGCAGCTGTACCGCCACCGCGCCGCTACGCTTGCCGCCCTGCAGAAGAACGCCGAGAGCACCTTTGCCGATTCGCTCTTCACCCGCCCCATCGTATTGGGCAAAGCCATCTACACAGAAGATGAGGCTGCGGAATTCGTGAAAGAGCTTGTGGAAGTCGGGTTCTGAATTCCGGGAGCGCCCGCGTGCAACACGCTGAGTTTCACGCTCCCGGAATCCCTCAATCGCCATCAGAATTGATTTCTGTATCCCACCGTGGCATTGAACTCGCACCGGTGAGAGCGCAACAGCACGGAACCATCGAGGAACATTGTACCGCTTTCCTCCCCCAGCGGTGCAGCCAGGCCCATCCCCAGCTCTACCCCGAATGCTCCGCCCCCCGCACTCTCTACCCGGTCGCGAGCCAGGCCATTCACCAAAGCCACATCTGCCCGGCCATGGCGCTCGCCGATATCGAAACCGGGCAGCGCCCGGCACTCAAACACGGCGCTGCGGTTGAAAACATTTTCCCCGAATACGGACTGTAATCGTGCACCGAGGCTCAGGCGCAGGCTATTCTGACTGTGCGGGTCGACATGCAGAGCGGCGTCGCTGCCATGCTCCGTGTAGCAGCCTGCCCCAGTGTAGCGGTAGCTGATATTGAGCAGAGGTTGCAGGGTAAGGGAAGAGTCATCCCCGTATGGTTGCCAGTTGTAAGCCAGCTCGTACATCAGGCCGAAGCTGTTCCCATCGGTCGAGCCCTGAGTGCGGTAAAACTGCGACCCGACATTTACCCTGCGGTCAGGGTCTGCCTGTACCCACCCGAACACAGCCACAAAACTGTGAACCCAGGGGCGGCTCAGATAGCGGGCAAAGGCACTCAGATACCAGGTGCTCACATCACAATCAAGCCGGTCGGGGGAACCGGTGCTCAGTTCACCATACAGCCCGCTGACCGCCAGCCCCGCTGTAAATGCCGGATTAAAATCCACATCTACCCCGACGGTGCCGCCCCAGCTATTGAATTTATAGCCCGGGGCATGCCCTGCTGCACTCAGGTGACCATAGTCCCCCTCTGCCTGTACCCAGAAATTGTAGTAAGGCATACCCTCATTCACGACGCAGGGATTCACCCCCATGTTTGCCATGCGGTTACGGATTGTGCGCAGTTGTCGCTCCACATCCTCCGACAGGGCCGGAAGCAGGGTGGACGTCGACGAACCGGCTACTGCCGCCATACCATGAGCGACTGCGGCACCCTGCCCGTCAGCGATAAGCTGCTGCAACTCAGCATAAACACGAGACAAATCACCGGGGCCGGTCGGTTCGGCATCCCACAGCAATCGGGCGCCGGCAGCAGAATTAGCAGAGTTCGCATAGGGCAGCAACATGTTGCGAGGACTGCGAACAGCATGCAGTAAAATATTGCCTGCGGAGTCCGTGTACAGATAGCTGCTACCGGGCAATAACTGAGCAAAGGGCAACCCCGCCAGCATAGTCGACACCGTCCCCTGCACATCTATGGCAGAAGGATCTGTCACCTGCCCCAGCACATAATCCCCGCTCTTCAGCAGACGGGTACCCACCGAGCTGAGCAGCACCGTGCTCCCCCCCGGCTCTGCCACCAGCCCCCGCAAAGTCAGGCTGCCGGTGAACGGGCGGTCGGTGTCGAGCACCAATTCATTCACCGAGCCACTACAAAGCGTCAGGGTTCCCAGTGTCAGGTGCTGCGTACCTGTAATATCAGCTGTCAGGGAACCGTTACTGATAAGATTCCACGCCGAATCCGAAGCTGTAGCCACATTGTCGAGCAGCAACCCGCCACGACCGATGGTCAGGGTCGCCTCCCCTCGCAACTCTCCGTCGAGGCCGCTCGGCACCGCTGAGCTCAG
Source organism: Akkermansia sp. (assembly GCA_045592685.1). Lineage (GTDB taxonomy): Bacteria > Verrucomicrobiota > Verrucomicrobiia > Verrucomicrobiales > Akkermansiaceae > Akkermansia. The sequence continues at coordinate 13,770 of JAZNVF010000081.1, forward strand.
ACTGAGCTGCGCACCCTCACCCTGCAATACACCGCTGCCATTCAGCGACAGCAACTCCACCCCGACAGCACCTCCGAAATCAGCGATTGCGTCTGTTTCAATCACCAAATGCAGACCGGTAAGCTGTGCCGTATCGGCCAGGCTGAGACTCTGCTGCACCCTGAGCAGGGGATTTCCATCGTCAGAGCCCCGCAGGCTCCCGCCCGTTACCTGCATTGTATTCACCACATTATCCGCCCCCTGCAAGCTGAGAATCCCCGCCATCACCTCGGCGGAATCCGCACTCAGATTTCCTCCCAGCACAAGTTCCCCCGGACCAACTTTCACCAATTCTGTACCAGGGCCGGCCAATATACTGCCCTGCATCACGGTACGTAACGGCAGAGCGGGGTAAGTACTATCACCGGTTTCATCCACCGCCTGATTACTCAGCAGTACAGTCACCGTGCCACTACCACTGTTGTTCTGCACGTTCAGGGAACTGCCAACAGCCCCCATCAGGTTATTGACGGTTACACGGGTACGGGGGTCGGAATCTCCGGGCAAATTGATGGTCAGTTGCTGATTTTCATCGATAAGTACCCCGGCATACATGCCGAGAATGGGATAAGTCGTAACCTCATGCGGGTCTGTGGTAGCAGCATCTGCCGTCACAAAATAAATTCCCTCAACCGAGCCATTGACCAGCAGGCTGCCATCCGCCACACCGCTCACACGCAACCCGTATATACTCAGCATAGAATTGATACCCAGTTGAGCAGGGTTCGCACAGGTAAGCTCCCCGTCAACCAGAGTCAGATAACTGACAACAGGCGGCAGAGAATCCCTGTGCTCCAACAGCAGCTCCATGAGCCCCTCGGCACTCAAATCCAGCGAGATATTCTGTCCGCCCTGTAAATCCATATCGACAGTGCCGCCATTCCATCCGGAAATAAGCGGTGCAGCAACTGCCCCGGCTCCCACATTATCAACAGTGAGCGCCAAATTCAACACGGTGCCGCCTTCCCCGCCCGCAGTAATCGTACCGCTCACTCCGGTCAGAACCGCTCCTGCAGCCATGGTGAGACTCTGCATCGCTGCACCATCCGTACCACCCTGCAGGGCCAGAGTCCCCTCTACACTCAGCGAGCGGAACTCCGGGTTGCCAGCCAGCACCAGATGGCCTGCACCCTGCTTTGCCAGCGATTCTCCATCACTCAGGAATGTACCGAGCACCACCTCCGTAGCCGCCGGAACCGTTACCGAATCGAAATCCGAAAATATGATATCAGCAGCGATATCGTAACTGCCGCTTTCAAAACTCAACCCACGCTCTCCGGTAACTGTAGAGCTGACGTTCGCCCCACCATACCCACCGGAAATAGTAATCCCCGGACTGAGCTGCACCGACGGCGCAATGCTCACTGCAGTCGCCGCTGTCTGCATAGAGGTTGAGCCCCCCTGGTAGCCGGCCGCGTACACATTCCCCCCCACGGTACCCGCTTGCAAAGCAAGACTGATGTTACCCTGGGAAATAACAGCCGCTGCATTATTGCGCAAAACATACGAACCACCGATCACCTCTCCCACCGTACCACCATCCAGGGTGATATTCACATTCCCCAGCGTAGCTGCCACATCGGCCTCTCCATCACCATTCACTCGATACCCACCCGTCAATCGACCATTGAGCAACGCACCGGTCGTGATATCAATATTCACATCACCACAGCTCATAGTACAGCTCCCTGTAGTGATATAAGTTGCCCCGAGCACAGCATCGTTGAACGTACTACCGCTCAGCGACATCTGCACACCCCCCAACCGGGTGGTGGTACCGCCGACGTCAGTCCATGCTCCCCCCAGCACAATATTGTCGAAGACACCGCCTGTGATGGTCAGATTGGCAGTACCGCTCAGTTCCCCTGTGCCAGCGTTCACCCACATACCACCAACCACCCGCGCAGAGCTGCTCAGCGAACCGAGGTTCACCTGTACCACGGAATCTCCCGTTATCACCTGCGTATTGGAGCCGGAGCCATTGAACCCGCCACCCACGATATGCTTGGCGAACACAGTATCAGGACCGGCGTAGTCGCTCAGGTCAATCGTCACATGGGTACTACCGTCGAGAGTCTGAGTTTTCCATGTATTGGTAGCCCAGCCAAAACCACCCATTACCATATTGTTGGGCAACTGATTGAAGGCGTTCCCGCTATTATCGTCAAGCGGAATATAAACATAAATATGCGTATCGCCGTTGAATGCACTGTCGCGATTATGTGCCACCACAGTCGCGCCCACAATGGAGCCTGTCACACGCCCCCCGGCTACCGTTATATAGGAACTCCCTGTAAATGATGCAGACAACCCATCCTTAAAATTACCACCCATAATATAGTTGACGGTAGCACCATCTACCATAATATGAGAATTACCCGTAAAATTGAAAGTCGCACCACCGCCCCAGTTGTCCGCATAACTACCACCCACCAACATACCATAGCTACCACCCTCAGCCGCAATCCAGCTGTCGAGAGTAACAGCCCCCGTAGCATTGCTCTGTGTAGCAGACGCCCCGCCCACGATAATAGCCCCGGCATTTCCCGTTCCTCGCAGGGTTATGGCCGTATATGTACCGAAATCATAGGGACTGGTACCCTCCGGTGGAGGCACCAGAGCCGTTACTGCATCGCTGGTGATTTCAGCGACATACTTCAGGTCATCGGCATCGGGAGCACCGGCCAGCCCCTCAGTCCCCCAGGCGGGGTCCCAGGTGCTGCCCACCACTGCTCCGACTTGCGGAACCGACACCACACTCAACAACAATAACTGACGTAACAATAAGGGTAAATGGAGTTTCATACCTGCTCATTATATCAGCTGGAACAGGTGAAAAGTCAAATCTATAGACCTATTTATTATTTCAGCAGCACTCAGTCGGCAATTCCCGCCCGCATGGCACCCCTCACTCAGGCTCATGAGGGAAAACTGGTCTATGTGCGCGGGCGGGCTTCTGCCACCAATATACTGCGCGACGAAAAATATGGCGTGCAGGTCAACACAATCACGCTACAGCCCATCACTGCGCATAGCTGTGCACACTCACAATGTTCGGCAGAAGATTAACCACAAAAAAGGTGATGAGCACCGCCGCAAATCCGGCCAGTAACAAGCCACGGCGCCACTGCGGCGTGACGGTCGACAGATGGAAATAAATAAGGTAAACCACCCAGGTGATAAGGGCCCAGACCTCCTTAATATCCCAGGCCCAGTAGCGAGCCCAGGCAGCATCTGCCCACAATGCCCCGCTCCACAGCCCGAAAGTCAGACAAGGGAAAGCCAGACGTACCACCTCATCCGCCGCACGCAGACGCTCCACACTCTCCCCGCGAAATGAAAGTAACACCTGCACCGCAGACACGGCCAGCAGCCCATACGCCACTACATAACTCACCACATGCGGCACAAACCAGGGCGATTGCAGTGCCGGCATCTGCCGCCACGTAGCCTGCATGGGCATACAGAGCGCCCCAACCATAGCCAGCGCCCCCACAGCCGCAAAACAGCCTGAAAGCTCCACCCCACGCACACAGCGCATATAGTGAGCAGCCGGCGCCAACACCAGCGGGAAAAAACACAACACGTGCCGCATGTTGCCGAAAGGCAGAGAATCCGCCAGCACCCAGTTAGCCACCAGCAGCGCCAGAGCCGTACACCAGGCCGCCACTTCAAGCCCCCTCACAACAGAACCACACCCTCGCAAAGCAGCAACCACCGCCCCTACATTCAGCAGCAGCACTCCAATAGTAAGTAATGAGATGAATACCATCATGACGCCATCTCCTCTCCGTTTTCCGGGCAAATCTGTGCACCCTCTCGCCGCCACCAGCACCAACAGGTCGTGCAGAGAATCAACCCCACCATACCCACCAGCGCCGACAGGCGCCCCGGAGCCCGGCGCAGTTGCAGAGTAACCAGTGTGCTACGCCCCATGGGGGTATAGGAATTGAGGTAAACGAGCCACCCCTTACACTCCAACGGGTAGTTCACACGCACCACTTCATCGCGCAGCTCAGGGCGACCACGGTAATCAGTACCGATATGCACCCCTGCACTGTAATCACGCACGGCACGAGGATCTCGCATCACCAGGCGCACCGGCTCACCGGGCAGCAACAGGCAAGGTTGCGGCATACCCTCCATCAGTCGCAGATCCTCCAGTGCCCACATCTCATCACCGTAGCGCAAACAATCAACCTCAACTTCGGGGTGCCCCACTGTCTCCCACCGTTCACCGCCCCACTCATACAGTGTGTAACTGTCTTCATCATAATAAGTGGTAGAAAATGAATCAACCCGCAAGGTAAAGGGCAACCGCACCTTCTCACCGGCTGCGGTCATAACCTCGCAAATAGTCACCCGGCCATTCGAAGGCAACTGCGCAATGGCTGTCACCTCTCCGGCAAAGTCAACATACGCCCCTATACCCACTAGTGCCAGGCTCCAGTGAACCCCGGCCAACCACAAGCGACGGCTCATAAGCCGCAGCACAAAAAAACCGAATATCCCCGTAAAAAGCGCCCCTACAATCGCCGTACAAGCCATTCCCAGCGCACCGAACCACATCGCACCGCCCAATGCTGCGTATTCCACCGCGCGGCAGCCGTACTGCCACAGCACCACCACACCGGCACCGGCAAAAAACGTGCAGACCAACCCACAGATAAACTGTGCCCGCAGCCCCGTCGCAATACGCCACCCGCCCCACAGACTCAGCACTACCACGACTGCCCCTACCAACAGCATCGGCCAGCTGCGATACACAGCCGGCTCACCCACCAGCGGAAACCCGCCCACCAGCAAAAGCACCACCGCCACACCCAGCAACATGAGCGTGACCCTCAGCAACCACCTGCGAACTTTCAACGCTTTCAACTTTCAACAAAATCAGAAATGCCAAGTCGCAGCAAACGTGCCGTAGACTGCCTCCGTCTTCTGAGTGCGGTACATGGGACTGTGGTATACACCACCGGCAAAATAATCTATACCTCCATGCGACACACCCACACCGAACTGAGCCTCCACCTGCCAGGGCTTACGGCTGCAGGTCTGGTCAAAATGGTGTGCCACGCCGCCATCAATGGTGATATCATGCGCCACATACTCAGCGTATATGCTGGCAATGAGGAAATAAGACGTATCTTCCCGGCGATAGGACGGCTTCTCAAGCAAACCTATCCCGTAATCACCGGCATGGTTACCATTCACCTGCATAGAGGCAGGTAAATTCACACCATAACGAATACTCAGACCAGCACCGCCACGAATAAATGCCGTACCAATCTCCTCCCGGGTAAAGAATGTGGCATCCGTCTGCCAGCCATTACCACAATCAAACTCCAGCCAGGGCAGACGGTAATCCTGCCGCATACTCAACTGAAGGGTCAATTCAGAGGGCACCTGCTCCCCCCAGCCATCCCAAGTCTGCATACCACAGGCCTCGTGCAGACCATTCTGCGTATAGCGGGCAATAGAAGGATTGCCGGTCGTACCAATCTGCAACTCCGCCGATGCACCAAAATCCTCCCCACGCCACATGTAGCCAGCCCCCACAGCCAAATACCCGGCATAGGGGCGCTCCTGCGCTACAGCACCCGTGGTGTGAGTCTCGGGCGTGTAAATATTCTGCACCAGGGAAATACCCCAGGCATTGCCATTCGCCAAACTCCGGGCGTAGTCAATACGCGTACCATGTGAGTAATTACCATCGTTACCGAACGCTGAATCATTCTCAAAAAGCACACGCAAATGATGCTTCGGCATAGTTGTATAGCCCGGCTCACCGGGCTGCGCGATCGGATTATAATACCCCGCCAGCAGAGAGCCGCCGGCCATAATTGCCCATGGAAGAACGCTCATACCATTGAAATACTCCTTTCACACCGCACTGTCAAGCGCAAACTGAGTTTTAATCCCGAGTTTCCGCAGCAGCATTTCGCGCACGCGCGCGTAGTGCGTTTTTTGCTTGCCATGCAGGGGGGCAATCTGCTAAAATCGCTCCGTATGAATATACTCAAGACCATAACAGCTACCGTCGCCCTGGCGGGTGCAGTAGCTGCAGGACAAGAGGCCTACACCCCGCACCCGGACTGGGAAAACCCGCAGAATCTCAGCCAGGGGCGTGAAGAATCCCGCGCCTTTTTCGTACCCTTTGCCAACAGGGCCGAAGCCCTGAAAGGCAAGCGCCGCGACTCTTCGCTGGTGATGCTCCTGAACGGAGATTGGAAATTCCACTGGGCGCCGCAGCCTGATAAGCGGCCGATGGAGTTCTACAAGCCTGATACAGACGTAAGCAACTGGGCCAACATCGATGTGCCCAGCAACTGGCAGATGCGAGGGTACGGCACCCCCATCTACAGCAATCAGCGCTACACCTTCGTGCGAGACTGGCCCCGCGTAATGACCAAACCCCGCAACAAAACAGAAGAGAAATACACCTGCCCCAAGAGCGAGCCGAACGCCGTAGGCTCCTACCGCAGAAATGTCGAAATGCCCGCAGATTGGAATGGCCGCCGTATCTTCCTGCAGTTTGACGGTGTGGACTCCTTCTTCTACCTGTGGGTCAACGGGCAGAAAATCGGTTTCTCGAAAGACAGCCGCACAGCCGCCATCTTCGATGTGACCGAGCACATGAAACCCGGCAACAACACCATCGCCGTCGAAGTCTACCGCTACAGCGACGGCTCCTACCTGGAATGCCAGGACATGTGGCGCCTCTCAGGCATATTCCGAGATGTCATCATGTACAGCACTCCGCAGATCCTCGTACGCGACTTCTTCGTGCACACCGACTTCGCCCAGAAGTCCGACGGCACCAGCAACTACGCAGACAGCACCCTGCGTGTAGAGGTAGACGTGAACAACCGCAGCACTGCCACTGCCACCTCCACCCTGGAAGGTGAGCTGATAGATGCCACCGGTCAGACCGTCGCTACCATGAAGAGCGCACCCATCAGCACCGAACCCGGGAAAGAGGTGAAAACCACCCTGCAGACCGCAGTGAACAACCCTGCCCTCTGGAGCGCCGAAAAACCCAACCTCTACCGCCTGCTGCTCACCCTGAAAGATGAACAAGGCAACATCACCGAGACAATCTCGCGCAAGATTGGTTTCCGCGACATTAAGCTGCTCAACGGCAGATTCCTCGTCAACGGCATGCCTGTCAAACTGAAAGGCGTGAACCGCCACGAAAGCCAGCATGCAAACGGCCACACCGTGACAGAAGAAGAGTGCCGCACAGAGCTGCACATCATGAAGCGCGGCAACATCAACCACATCCGCAACTCGCACTACCCTCAGCCCTCCTATTTCTATGAGCTGTGCGACGAGCTCGGCATCTACGTCTGCGACGAAGCCAACATCGAATCCCACGGCTACTACTACGGCGAACTTTCCCTCTCCCACCCCGAAGAATGGAAAGCCCAGCACGTATGGCGCAACAAGAACATGGTCGAACAGAGCAAAAACCACCCCTGCGTGGTCATCTGGTCCTACGGCAACGAAGCAGGCCCCGGTGCCAACTTCGAGGCCGTGCGCGACTGGATAAAGCAGCGTGACCCCTCACGCCTGACCCAATACGAACGCAACAACGACCTGGCTGACCTCTGCTCCAACCAGTACCCCAGCGTAAACTGGGTCCGTGAAATTGCAGGCCGCAAACTGCTCAAACCCTGGTACATCTCCGAATACGCCCACATCCTATGCAACTCCATGGGCAACCTCGCCGATTACTGGGAGGCTATCGACTCCAGCGACTCCATCATCGGTGGCGGTATCTGGGAGTGGATTCACCAGAGCTACGACCAGGAAGTAACCCTGCCCGACGGCCGCAAAGTCGTTCGACAGGCATACGGTGGCGACCACGGCGAGTACCCGCACGACGGCATCTTCTGCATCAAAGGCGTCATCTACAGCGACCGCACAACCACACCGCTCTACAGCGAAATCCGCAAAGTACAGCAAAACGCCCAATTCAAACTCCTGCCATCAGGCAATGAGAGCAAGGATCTGCGTATCAGCATCAAAAACAAACACCTCTTCACCAACCTCAGCGAGTTCAACGGCAACTGGCAAATCACCGAAGAGGGTGCCGATGTCATCGCAGCCGGTCAGTTCAACATAGAAGCAGCCCCCCTGCAAACAGCCGAACTCACCATCCCGGCCGAATGCATACCGGCAGATAAGCTCAAGAACGACCGAATCTACTACATCACCCTCAATCTCTGCCTCAAGGAGCGCACAGAGTGGGCACACGCCGGCTATGAAATCGCCACCGAGCAAATCGCACTGCCCCAGAGCTTCAACGAATTCACCGACAAAGCTCAGGTCATGGAAATGCCCGAAAGCGATACACCCAATGTACGCAACACCAACAACAGCGTCATCATCATCGGTCGCAACTTCAGCGTAGCCATCGACAAGAACACCGGCGGCATTCGCAACTACATCGTCAACGGTCAGCAGCTCATCGGCGACAAACCCACCGTGCTGCTCAACTCCTTCCGCGCCCCGCTCGCCAACGACAAATGGGCCATGAACCAGTGGCTCTCCAACGGCATGCGCAACCTGACCCACAACGCCAGCGCCATGATCGTAGACCGTCTGCCCGGTGGTGCAGTGCGAATCGGTTTCGACATCACCTCCCGCGGCCAGCGCAAAGAAAGCCTCGACAGCCGTGACTACGACAACGGCGCCTTCAGCCTGACCGACAACGGCCCCATAACCGCCAGGGACTTCCACTACACCACCCAGATGGTCTACACCGTGCTGCCAAACGGCTACATCAGCGTAGCAGCAGGTATCATCCCCAGCGAGAACAACATCGTGCTCCCCCGACTCGGCTACAGCATCAACCTGCCCGAGCGCTTCAGCAACGTTAAGTGGTTCGGCCGCGGCCCCGGCGAAAACTACCCCGACCGCAAAGCAGGCTCCCCCATGGGAATCTACACCCAAGCTGTCAACAACATGCTCGAACGCTACCCCCTGCCCATGGAAATGGGTAACCGTATGGATACGGAATGGGTCGCACTGACCGACAACAACGGAGTAGGCCTGCTTATCGCCAGCACACAGGGCGAATCCTTCAACTTCTCCGCCCTGCCCTGCACCGCAGACGCCCTCTTCCACGCCCCGCACCCGGAAGAAATCAAACGCGCAGGCGCCACCGTCGTAAACATCGACAAGGTAACACTCGGCCTGGGCGGCGCCGCCTGTGGCCCACGACCGATTGACCGCGACATCCCCCTCACCCAGCCTACCACCTTCACCTTCTCACTGCGCCCGCTGCTCTCCAGCGACAACGCAGCAGACGTAGGCCGAAAAGGGCTCCCTCTCGTCAGCGCCGTCACCATCTCCCGAGATGAACTCGGTTACGTGAAAGCCTCCACCTCCACCATCGACGCCAAAATTCACATCACCATGCCCGATGGTTCCGAAACCATATACACCGAGCCCTTCCTGCAACGTGAAGACGGCATGGTGCGAGCCTACGCCACAGCAGACGGCTGCATCACCTCCCCGCTCACATTCCAGCACCTCACAAGCTGGCGCCCCGCTAACCTCATGCGCATAGCGGACGCCTCCAGCTCCGCCGGTCGTGCAGAATCCGCCTGGGCCCTCATCGATGGTCGCCGAGACACCTACTGGCACTCTCGCTGGCACGAACCCTGCGCCGAATACCCGCACCACGTCGTGATTGACCTGGGCACACGCTCCGAACTCTCCGGCCTTGCCGTAACCCCCCGCCAGGCTCGCAGCAGCTCCCGCGTGCGTAAACTCGCATTCTACCTGAGCGACGACGGCACCAACTGGTCCGACCAACCCGCAGCCACACTCGAAATGCCTGACACCGACGACGAGCAAACAGTCATACTGCCCGAACCGGTCGTCACCAAATTCGTGAAAATGGTCTGCCTGGAACCCATGACTGCCGGCGAGAAATACGCCTCCATCGCAGAGCTCAAACCCCTCGTGACCTCCATCGTAGGCGAATATCCCGCACACGCCTTCTTCTCGGTCAACTACGTGAGCAGCGACCTGCCCGAAGGCGGCCCCGCCCGCAACGTACTCGACGGAAACCCCGACACATACTGGCACACCCTCAAGGGCGTAACACTCGCCAGTTACCCGCACGAAATCCGAATCAACCTCGGCGGTGAGCGCAGCATCAAAGGCATCACCTACCAGGCTGCACCGGTAGAAGAAGCACGTGTTCGAGACTACGAAGTCTACGTTAGCATGGACGGCGAGAACTGGGGCGCCCCCGTTCTGCGCGGCACCATGGAGAACAACGTCTCCGTACAGCAGGCACTCTTCTACAGCACCGTACGCGCCAAATACATACGCTTCGTCGCCACAAGCTCCCACGGCGGCGGCGACAGCGCCGCCATCTCCGAACTCGACGTCATCAGCGCCGAATAAACGAGACAACACAACATCCTACCACCCCCGCCAACACGGCGGGGGTGGTTTTTTACACACACCAAACAAACAATAGACATTTCACTTTACCCGCACAAACCCGCCCCCTGAAACTCAGCATAGCATGGCGCCCCCGGCATATTAAATCG
>JAZNVF010000082.1:0-12712 GCA_045592685.1 Akkermansia sp.
TAGAATTCAGTAACTCTATTATTGCTTGTTTACTCATTCTGAGAGACATGTGTATATGTTAGTGCCTGATTTATGAGGCATCCAGCTTTTCACGTGTCAGCCGAACTCGTGAGGAGTGTCAGTTCGGTGACTGGATTTTTGAGGCAATGCGACAGCCCCCGATAATGTAGTTAATGCCTTAAAAAACAGGTTGACAAGGCAATATACCACTGCTATAATCGCGCCCGCTGCTTTCTGAGCTCACCGGTTAATCAACCGCACAGCCCCGGAGAGGGCTACCAATTTCACATCAGACCCCCATATCATCATGTCTATCGTTAAATTTTACAAAGAAGAGCACCAGGTACCGCTTGAGATGCACAAAGTGCGCGTGGTGCAGAAACTCTTCCTCCCCCCCGTCGAGCAGCGCGTTGAATTGCTGAAGCAGGCCGGCAACAACACTTTCCTGCTGCAGAACAAAGATGTGTTCATGGACATGCTCACGGACTCCGGCGTGAATGCCATGAGTGACAACCAGGTGGCAGCCTCCATGCAGGCAGACGACTCATACGCCGGTTCCGAAACCTTCAACCGCCTCTCCCGCGTGATTGAGCAGGTATTCGGCACCAAGTACTTCCTGCCCGCTCACCAGGGGCGTGCCTGCGAGAACATTCTCGCCGAAACTTTCGTGAAAGAGGGCGATGTTGTGCCCATGAACTTCCACTTCACCACCACCAAGGCTCACATCACCCGCAAGGGCGGCCGCGTGGAGGAACTTATCACCCCCGAAGGGCTCGACCCGAACCTCGACCTGCCTTTCAAGGGTAACTTCGACATTCCCCGCCTGCGCGCACTTATCGAGGAAGTAGGCCCTGAGCACGTACCTTTCGTGCGTATCGAGGCCGGCACCAACCTCATCGGCGGTCAGCCGCTCTCCATGGAGAACATGCTCGAAGTCGCTGCCGTATGTAAGGAATACGGCGTGATAACCGTGCTCGACGCCTCCCTGCTGCAGGACAATCTCTACTTCATCAAGACCCGCGAGGCCGCTGCGAAGGATATGAGCATCGCTCAGATTATCCGTAAGCTCGCCGACGCGATGGATCTCATCTACTTCTCCAGCCGCAAGCTCGGTTTTGCCCGAGGCGGCGCCATCATCTCCAACAACGAGAGCCTCATCCTTAAGATGAAGGCCTTCATCCCCCTCTACGAAGGTTTCCTGACCTACGGCGGTATGGAGGTTCGCGCCATGGAGGCCATGGCCATCGGTCTGCTTGAGACCCTCGACGAGGAAATCATCAACCAGGGTCCCATCTTCATCGAATACCTGGTGAAGGAACTCTCCGAATACGGTGTACCCATGGTGAAGCCTGCCGGCGGTCTGGGTGCCCACATCAACGCCAGCGAATTCCTGCCCAATATCCCACACGAGCAGTACCCCGCCGGAGCTCTTGCCACGGCTCTCTACATAGCCGGCGGTATCCGCGGCATGGAGCGCGGCTCCCTCTCCGAGCAGCGTAACCCCGACGGCTCTGAGAACTACGCCGAGCTTGAGCTTGTGCGCCTGGCCTGCCCCCGCCGTGTGTTCACCCTCTCTCAGGTGAAGTACTGCGCCGACCGCGTGAAGTGGTTGTACGACAACCGCCACCTTATCGGTGGTCTGAAATGGGTGGAGGAACCCGAGGTTCTGCGCTTCTTCTTCGGTCGTCTGCAGCCCCTGAGCGACTGGCAGGACAAGCTCGCCGCCAAGTTCCGCGAGGACTTCGGGGAGAGCCTCTGATAAGCTCTCCCACTGAGCTTCTGATACTTTACAGACAACCGCCGCTCTGAGATTCAGAGCGGCGGTTTTTTGCAAAGTCAGACCGGCAACACAAGCCTGAGTAAACCCGGGTACAGAGCTCAGAGCGACCTCAACTTATCCATCAACTTTTCAGAGCCGTAGCAATCATTGTCATCCAGGCGTTTTCGGTGAGTCTCCATTTCCTCATCAGAGGGGACGACCTCCCTCACAGCTTCTATATATATTTCGTAATCAATGCTCTCAAGGATATCTCGCGTCTCTTCATCGAGACCAGCGCGCAGTTCTGTCAAGCGCTCGGCAGCGGCATCTGCCGAGGCTTTATCCTGCACTCCCCTTATGAGATCAGCCGACTCGCGCGCGATAGCGACTACGCGGTCGAGAGCAGCTTTCTGTTGCTCCGGCGTATAGATTTTGCAACCGGCCGTCACATCCACCCACACATCGCCACGATATTTGACACCATCTTTTACGAAATCCACCGCATACACATAGTAAACCTTATCAGCTTCGACAACTTGCTTCATACCGACCGTTGCGGAAAAGTCCGTGTATTTGTCGCGAAGAAGGTGGGCTCCATAAAAAAGCGACGAGTCAGAATCCTTTGCCGAATCCACCCAGGCTGTTTCTCGCGAGAACCCCGGGCCACCGGTAAGCGTGGGCTCCCCCTCATCTTCACCTGTCAGTTCACCATCTTCCGACAATGCAAAGACAACCCGCGTGGTATCATCGTCTTCCGCCTCACCTTTCACAAGAGCGGCCTGAACCTCCGGCGTGAGCGGCTGCGGCTCCAGGGCATCATCCGCATCGCCCGTAACCGCCTCGGCCAGCGCCACCGAGCCGTAGTAATAAGCGACGTTCAGGGTTGACACCAACTCCCTGCGCTGCTTCAGCAGCCCGATAACATCTTCAGGATCTACCCCTCTCAATGCAAGCAAGACATCATCCTTCATTATATTATTCTCATGCTCTGTGTAAAGCGAAGCAGCGGCATCTGCCGTAGCTCTGTCCTTTACCCCCATCAGAGTGGTATTCATAGCGCGCAGCAGCTCCGCGAACTTCTGCAGGGCAGCAGCCTGTTCCTCCGGCGTATAGGCACGCTCAGATGGTTCTTCATAATCTTCGCCGTAATCTTCTTCGTAGTCAGCACAGACATCGGCAGGCTCAGCCAGGCACAGAGGAGCGGCCAGACACAGGGTAGCGAGGAAAGGGTGAATTTTCATAGCAACACCTTTCTAGCACATAGGCCCGGCCAATACAAGCTCAAAAACAAGATAAATCAACATCTGAGTTATCTACGGTCTGCTCCCCGGCTGCACACCTCAGCACAAGTGGCACATTTTCCGGGTAATATAGAGCCCCCGGAAAATGTACCACAGCGCAGCTTGGCAATCAGAAAATAACAGAAGGGTATGAAAAGAATACCCACAAGTGTAGCCACCGACATACCACCAATGACCGTGATACCAACCGAGCGCCGGGCCACTGCACCGGGACCGGTAGCCAGCGCAAGCGGAACACAACCGAATATGAAAGCGAACGAGGTCATGAGAATGGGACGAAGACGGGCAGTGGCGCCGGCCAGAGTAGCCTGCAGCAGGGGCATACCCTCCGACAGGCGTTCCTGGGCGAACTCCACCACTAGGATAGCATTCTTAGCGGCAAGCCCGATAAGCATGATAAGCCCGATTTCGGCATAGAGGTCAAGCTGCATGTCTGCCACCCACAGAGTACACAGAGCCCCCAGCAATGCGACCGGTACGGATAAGGCAATGGAAAGCGGCAGCAGCCAGCTCTCGTACAGAGCAGCCAGGAGCAGATAGGCAAACACCCCCGAAAGCGCCAGCATTCCGGCCAGGCTCACCCCCTCTGCCGCTTTCTTCTGCTGGTAACTCATGCCTGAATACGAGTACCCCATATCCCCGGGCATGGTGCGTGCAAAGGTATCTTCGAGCGCCTGCATGACCTGTGCGGAGGAATAGCCGGGTGCCGCCACCACATTGAGCATGGCGGCGTTGTACATATTCTGACGCATAATAAATTGCGGACCGTAAGTAAAGCGCACATCCACCAGCGAATCAAGCGGCACCTCCGTACCATTGGCCCCGGGCAGGTAAAACTGCCGCAACTGCTCCACCTGCATGCGCGAACCGGCTTCTGCCTGCATGTATACGGGGTATTGATAACCGAAAATATTGAAATAGTTGATGAATGAACTCCCGAGGAAAGTCTGCAAGGTACCATAGGCCGCCGCGAGGTCCACCCCCTGCGTGAGAGCTCTGGCGGTATTCAGGGTGATGAAATACTGCGGAGCATCTGCCGCCTGAAAGTTCTGCACGGCAGCAATCTGCGAGCAGTCCGCCAGCGCCAGAGTAAAGGCCGAGGCCTGCTGTGCCAGATATGCCGAACCGCGACCGGCACGGTCCTCGAGCATGAAGGTGACATCGGACGTTGCGCCCACACCGGGAATCGGCGGCGGCAGAATAACCGTGCCGATGCCGCCGGTGGGCGTGGCATTCAACCGAGTGCGCAAATCAGCTGCAAGCCCCGCAGCACTCTGCGTGACAGGATTACGCTCGGACCAATCTTTGAGGGTAATGAAGAAGAACGCATTGTTCGGGCTCTGTACCCCGGTGAGCAGGTTGAAACCGTTGACCATCACTACCCCCTTCACGGCAGGATTCTGCACCAGCAGCTCCACCACCTGCGACGTTCCCTGCTCCGTCACCCCCAGCGAGCTACCCAACGGCAGCTGCAGCGAACCATACAGATAACCCTCATCCTCATCGGGCAGGAACCCTCCCGGCACCCGCCCCACAACAGGGTAAATGCAGGCTGCCAGCACCGCCAGCAATACACCGGTGAGCACCCCGCGCCGTATCATACTGCCCGCTACGCGCGCATATCCGCTCTGAGCTCTGCCCACAAGCCTGTTGAACCCCGCCGCCACGCATCCTTTCCTGCCACCTCCGCGCCGCAGCAACAGCGCACAGAGCGCAGGACTGAGACTCAGCGCACAGAAGGCCGAGAGCAGAATCGACACACCTATCGTCACCGAAAACTGTGCAAACAATCGCCCCGTGATACCCGGCAGCAACATGCAGGGAAAAAACACCGCCGCCAGCACCAGCGCCGTTGTCATCACCGGACCGGCTACCTCGCGCATAGCTGTCTTCGTGGCCTGCACCGGGGGCTCCCCGGCATCGAGATGAGTCTGCACCGCCTCCACAACCACAATGGCGTCATCCACCACCAGACCGATAGCCAACACAAGCCCCATCAGGCATATAGTGTTCACCTCCATCCCGAAAAGCGGAAAGAACAGGAATGTACCCACCACACTCACCGGCACCGCCGTCAGCGGAATAAGCGTAGCCCGCCACCCCTGCAGGAAAATGAATACCACCAATGCCACCAACAGAAGCGCCAGACCAAGCGTGCAGAGAATCTCCTCTATCCCCAGGCTTACACTCTCTGTAGTATTGAGCGCCTGCTGCAACTCCAGCCCCGGGGCAAGATTCAGCCCGGCAAGCGTGCGTTCCACAGCCTGCACCGTCTGCAGCGCATTGCTGCCGGGACTCTGCGATATAGCAATAATAGCACAGGCTTGCCCGTTGTAAGATGAGCTCATGTTGTACATCTCACACCCCAGCTCCACCCGCGCTACATCACGCAGGCGCACCAGGGCATCCCCCTCAGCCCGCAGGATGATATCCTCGAACTCCTGCACCGAGCGCAGGCGCCCCTGTGTACGCACGGTGTAGGTCGTCTGCTGCCCGGGCGTAGCCGGCTCTGCCCCCACCTTACCGACCGGGTGCACAGAATTCTGAGTCTGCACGGCAGACTGTACCTGCTGCACGGTAAGCCCCAAAGCCGCCAGCCGCTGTGGGTCGAGCCATATACGCATGGCATATTCACCCGCGCCGAACACCTGCACATTGCCCACCCCCGGCGTGCGCAGCAACGGATTCACAAAATTAATGTAGGCATAGTTACTCAGCCACTCAGCACTGTATTCACCCCCCGGGGCTCGCAGCACATACAGCAACATGGGTGGCCCGCTGAGGGTTCGCATCGTCACCCCGAGCTGCTGCACCTCAGCCGGAAGAGCTGCCGTGCTCTGAGCATAGCGCAGGTAGGAGAGCACCTGATCCATGTCAGCGCCGGTACCAACATCGAAAAGGATATTCAAACCCATCGCTCCATCATTCGTCGAGGTACTGGTCATATACTCCATGCCCTCCACCCCACTCATCTGCTGCTCAATGGGAGCCGCCACGGAATCCACCACCGTCTCACAATCCGCACCGGGATAATTCGTGCTCAAGCTTACCTCCGGCGGCACTATGTCCGGATACTGCGCCACCGGCAGACTCAGCGCTGTTATCAGACCACCCAGCACCAGCATGAGTGCCACACTGATAGCCACCACAGGCCGTGATATGAAAAAATCGTACATCGCATGCATAGCGACTGCCAAAAACTGCCCCCTGTTTAATATCTTATGGGTGCAGCTGATTCGCTACGAAATATCACCGTCGGTACAAGCAGACACACGGGGATAAAACGGAAAAAACAGCACGTATGACACACTTTTTCCTTGCCGTCACACAAGCACCCAGTATACTGTGGTCAGGCGGCTCGTAATCCGCAATATCTTGCGAGATTGGCGCAGGCTCTCTCCGTTGCATGCGCGCCCGCCGTCTCCACATAGCACATCGAAACTCACAACGGTGCCGCCGCTCCCGACCTGAGCGTGATAAAATGCAGGTCATGGTGACGCGAGCCGAGCGCCGCACAACACACACACGAACAATGGCTGAACACCACACGCAAGGCCGGCAGGGACAGGGAGCCCGCCGCCGCCGCAACAATAATCAGGGCCGCCACCGCCGGCAGCGCATGCCGCGCCCCGAGCCCACACCCGCCCGCAAACCCTCGCTGCTGCAGCGCATCCTGAGCTTCTTCGGCTTCGGCAAGAAGAAAGACAAGCCCGCCGATAAGCGAGAGAAGAAAAACCGCAACAATGCCCCGCAGAAGGTTCGCGTAGCCAAGACCAACAACCATGGCGGCAACCCCGCCGCCGGCAAGAACCGCCGCCGCGCCACCTCCACTCCGCCCACACGCAACGCCCGCCTCTACGTCGGCAACCTGTCGTACGAGGCCACCGAAAGCGAGCTGGAAGACCTCTTCAAAGGCTTCGGCAACGTGCGCAGCATCGATATCATCTACAACCCCCGCACCTACAAGAGCAAGGGCTACGCCTTCGTGGAAATGTACCAGTTGGAGGACGCCCGCAAGGCAGCTGAGGTGCTGCACGGTCAGCCCTTCATGGGTCGTGAGCTCATGGTAAGCGCCGCCAGCGACCGCCCCGACACCGCTCAGGAGAAGGCAGAGAACAAGCCTGCCGAGCAGCAGCCCGCCGAGCAGCAGCCGGCAGAGGCTGAACCCCCTGCCACCGTACAGGTTGAGGAGGAGCAGTAAGACTCACACGAACCGACACTTTCCCCACCCGGTGCCCGCAACGGCACCGGGTTTTCTGTTATATGCGCGAAAGGCAGTGCCATTATGACTTCATTTGAAAAACAGACAGCATTTTTCACTCGCCATGCAGCGGTGAATATGCTAGTATGGTGGCATCAACGTAACTTACGCCATGCAGAGATTCATGTACCAGATAGCCCTGGCATGCCTTGCCGGGTTTGGCTGCGCAGCGTTTGCCCAGCAGGCAGACCCCGCAACAGCCCCGGAGCTCCCGGCAGCCATCACAGTCCCCGCCAACCCGGCAGCTGAGCCGACCCCTGCCCCGGAACCTGCGGTTGCCCCCGTCGCAACCAAAACGGAGGACCAGCTGAAGGAAGAACTCATCGCCGGTGCCGACCACCTGAGCGAGCAGGCCAAAGCTGCCCTGCGCGCCGCCGCGCACGACATGAGCTACAAGTTCCTGCAAGGGTACATGCGCTACAATGGCCACCATGCCTTCGACGGCCACAGCGCCCTCGACCACGCCAAAATCAAAGAAAAGTTCCTGCCCCCCTCCAACGGCATGCCCTGCCCTGACTGCGGCAAAACCGTGTGGAACCGCAACAAAGATGAAATCCCCGCCTGGACCACCCACTACACCGGCGGCAAGGAGCAGTACAGCCGCTTCCCCATCCCGCTGGGCATCTACGCCCCCGAAGAAGAGGGCATGGGGCTGTGGGACAAGCTCTGCCACCGTGTCGCGGTCGACAACTTCAACCTCGCCGCCACCATCATCTTCCTGTGCGCCATTCTGCACACCTTCCTGGCCCCCATGTTCCAATCACTGGCCCACAAGCTCGAGCACGCCCACAAGCAGCGCCTCAAGCAGGAGAAATTCCGCATTCTGCACCCTGAGCAGCGCGTGCCGGTATCGTTCGCCTCGACCCTCTGCCACTTCCTGGGTGAAGTGGAAGTCGTGTTCGGCCTGTGGATTATTCCCTTTGCCCTGGTGTGCCAGTCGTACTATTCGATGGAGGATTTCCTGCTCTACATCGACCACGACACCAGCTTTACCGAGCCGCTGTTCGTGGCGGTGGTGATGGTGATTGCCTCCTCGCGCCCGATTTATCGCCTGGCAGAGAATACGCTGAAATTCGGTGCCTCTCTGGGCAAGGGCACACCGGCGGCGTGGTGGCTGTCGGTACTGTGCATTGCACCGCTGCTGGGCTCTTTCATCACCGAGCCTGCGGCCATGACCCTGGCAGCCATCCTGCTGGGTAAGAAGTTCTACCAGCTCAAGCCCTGCGATTCGCTGAAATACGCCACCATCGCTCTGCTGTTCGTCAACGTCTCCGTCGGTGGCACCCTGACCCACTTTGCAGCACCGCCCATCGTGATGGTAGCCGGTAAATGGGATTGGGGCATGGGCCACATGTTCCTGCACTTCGGGTGGAAGGCCGTTGTCGGCATCGCGCTGGCGAATGTCATCTACTTCATGGTGTTCCGCAAGGAATTCGCCCGACTGGCCGAGGTGCAGCGCGCCAACAGCGCCTTCGACAGCGCCGTACCCACCACCTGGGAAGACCGTCAGGACATCATCCCCGTGTGGGTCTACGGCGTGTCCATCTTCTTCCTGGCCTGGACGGTATTCTTCGCCCACCATCCGGCCTGCTTCATCGGCGGGTTCATGTTCTTCCTGGGCTTCACCATGGCTACCCCGCAGTACCAGAATGCCTTCTCCATCAAGGTACCCATGCTGGTAGCCTTCTTCCTGGCCGGTCTGCTGATTATGGGCGGCGTGCAGGGGTGGTGGATGCAGCCTGTGCTGCAGGCTCTCTCTGAGCTGGGTGCCACGGCCACCATGGGTGTGGCCAGCATACTGACCGCGTTCAACGACAACGCCTCCGTCACCTTCCTGGCCAGCACCGTGCCCAACCTGCAAGAGGAAATCAAATACGCCATCGTGGCCGGTGCCGTAACCGGCGGCGGTCTGACCGTGATTGCCAACGCCCCCAACCCGGCAGGTCAGGCCATTCTGGGCAAGTACTTCAAGAGCGGCATCAGCGCGCTGAAGCTCTTCCTGTGGGCTTTCCTGCCCACAACCATCATGTTCCTGTTCTTCATCCTCATCCGCTGATAAAGCCATGTTTACCGGAATCGTAGAATGCACGGGCAAAGTCATCGTGCGCACCCCGGTCGAGAAGGGGGCTCGCTACGGTATCGACATCCCCTTTGCCGCCGAACTGGCGCTGGGGGATTCCGTCGCCGTGAACGGCTGCTGCCTGACAGTTGACCGCATTGAGGGCACGCGGGTGGAGTTCGACCTGCTCACGCAGACCATGCGGGTGACCTCTCTGGGCTGCCTGAGCGAAGGCTCACTCTGCAACCTGGAGCGCGCCATGGGCACCGGCGGACGCTTCGGCGGTCACCTGGTCATGGGGCATGTGGATTGCACGGGCGAGGTCACGGGCATCACCCCTGTCGGGCAGGATCACATGGTACGCATCCACATCCCCGAATCGCTCACCCGCTACACCATCGACAAGGGCAGCATCACCATCGACGGCGTGTCCCTCACCATCGCCGCCATTCAACCGGGCGGCGAGCTGGAGTTCTGGATTACCCCGCACACCTGGCAGCGCACCATCATGCACTGCTACAAGGTCGGCAGTACCGTCAACATCGAGGTCGACATGATTGCCAAGTATGTCGAAAAGATGTTCCCGAACAAGTAAAAGCGTACAACAAACAAATCACAAAAAATCCGCTCGAACTCACCAGGAGGACGAGCGGATTTTTTTACTGAAATCAGGCTTCTCAGTTCAGTGCTGCAATAATGGCATCCCCCATACCGGCAGTACCCACGCGGATTTCGCCCTCAGCGCCGGTGCTCAGGTCACCGGTGCGGTAACCGGCGGCAATCACGGAACGCACGGCGGCCTCGACGGCATCTGCCGCAGCGCTCTCGTGGCAGGAATAGCGCAGCATCATGGCCATGGAAAGAATCTGCGCGATGGGGTTAGCGATACCCTGCCCCGCGATATCGGGAGCCGAGCCACCGGAAGGCTCATACAGGCCGAAGGTGCTCTCGCCGTTCTTGCAGAGAGAGGCACTGGGCAGCATACCCAGCGAGCCGCAGACGATAGCCATCTCATCGGTGAGGATATCGCCGAAGGTGTTTTCCGTCACCATGACGTCGAACTGGTTGGGATTGCGCACGAGCTGCATGGCGGCGTTGTCCACATACATGTGAGTGAGCTGCACATCGGGGTATTGCGGGGCAATGGCATTCATGACCTCGCGCCACATGACGGATGAGGCGAGCACGTTCGCCTTGTCCACGCTGCACAGGCGACCGCTGCGGCCCCGGGCAGCCTCGAACGCCACATGGGCGATACGCTCCACCTCGCTCTTCTTGTAGAAAAGGGTGTCCAGCGCCACGGTCTCGCCATCGCGCTCACCGTAGAACTTGGGCTCGCCGAAGTACATACCGCCGGTGAGCTCACGCACGCAGAGAATATCGAAACCCTGCGGAATGATGCTGTTCTTGATGGGAGAAGCGTCCACCAGCTCCGGCAAACAGATACCGGGACGCAGGTTGGCGTACAGCTTGAAGTGGCGGCGCAGCGGCAGCAGAGCACCACGCTCGGGGCGTTCATCCGGCGGCAGGGTATCCCACTTGGGACCACCGACAGAACCAAAGAGAATAGCATCTGCCGCCTCACAGGCTGCCAAAGTCTCAGCAGGCAGAGCCTTGCCGCAGTTGTCGATACCCGCGCCACCCACATAGCAGGCCGTGCGCTCCGTGCGGAAACCGTACTTCGACTCCACGGCATCCAGCACGCGCAGAGCCTGCTCCATTACCTCCGGGCCGATACCGTCACCCGCCAGCACAGCAATTTTATATGTATTCATGTCTGCCGACATCATACTACCTCTAAACGCTCATGACAAGCGCTAAGTGAGCTCATGCCATACTTGATACTAACAAAAATCAATGACCTTTGCAAAAAATATTTTCTTTTTTTCTGTAGAATTTCAGCCGGCTGCTACGTTCTCCCACATGTAAGTAGCCCGCAAGGCTCAAAACTCTTAAACGACAAACAAGATTATGAAGAAATCCATCATCATCGCCATCGTAGCCGCTCTGCCGGTTCTCGCTCAGGAGGCCCAGCAGTCTCCCGCTCAGGCTCCCGCTCAGGCTCCCGCTCCCGCAGTTGTCGCCGCCCCCGCCCCTGAGGCCGCTCCCAAGCAGGACCGTGAGGCTTTCATGCAGGCTCG
Source organism: Akkermansia sp. (assembly GCA_045592685.1). Lineage (GTDB taxonomy): Bacteria > Verrucomicrobiota > Verrucomicrobiia > Verrucomicrobiales > Akkermansiaceae > Akkermansia. Next base: position 11,522 of record JAZNVF010000082.1, read on the forward strand.
CAAGGCCAAGTTCATGGCCAAGTTCGACGCTGACAAGAACGGCAAGATCGACGACAATGAGAAGAAGGCCGTGCATGAGCACTTCAAAGCCAAGTTCAATGCCGACAAGGTCGGCAAGCTCAGCGATGAAGAGAAGAAGGCCGTGCGTGAGCACTTCAAAGCCGAGTTCATGAACAAGTTCGATGCCGACAAGGACGGCAAGCTCAGCGATGAAGAGAAGAAGGCTGTGAAGGCCGCTTTCGAGAAGCGTGGCGACCGCAAGGGTGGTAAGTTCCACGGCAAGCGTGGCGACCGCAAGGGTGGCAAGTTCCACGGCAAGCGCGGCGACCGCAAGGCTCCCCAGTTCCAGGGCTTCCGTCCCCAGGGTCCCAAGTGCGGCATGAACCGTGAGGGTCGTCGCCCCATGGCTCCCCAGTTCCGTGGCTTCCGTCCCCAGGGTCCCAAGTGCGGTATGAACCGTGACTTCCGTCGCCCCATGGCTCCCCAGTTCCAGGGTTTCCGTCCCGAGGGTCCCAAGTGCGGTATGAAGCGCGACTTCCGTCGCCCCATGGCTCCCCAGTTCCGTGGCTTCCGCCACCAGGGTCCCAAGTGCGGCATGAACCGTGACTTCCGTCGCCCCATGGCTCCCCAGTTCCGTGGCTTCCGTCCCCAGGGTCCCAAGTGCGGTATGAACCGTGACTTCCGTCGCCCCATGGCTCCCCAGTTCAGTGGCGACCGCAACCAGGGTTCCAAGTGCGGTATGAACCGTGAGGGTCGTCGCCCCATGGCTCCCCAGTTCCGTGGCGACCGCAACCAGGGTTCCAAGTGCGGTATGAACCGTGACTTCCGTCGCCCCATGGCTCCCCAGTTCCAGGGCTTCCGTCACCAGGCTCCCAAGTGCGGCATGAACCGCGAGGGTCGTCGCCCCATGGCTCCCCAGTTCCGTGGCGACCGCAACCAGGCCCCCAAGTGCAACTGCGGCTGCGCCAAATAAGTAAACTGAACAGCTGAAGCAAAAGATTACAGGGAGGAACCCGAAAGGTTCCTCCCCCTTTTTTTGCCACCAACCGAATAGTCTTCTGACTATTCAAGCACCGTTGAAGAAATCGGAATTTGACGGGCAATCCCGCAGACGGAACGCCCGCCGAACTTAAAGCCCGTCAGGGCGGCAGAGAGTAGCGCGGGGCAAGCGAGCCGACAGGCTCGCGCAGC
>JAZNVF010000083.1:0-6662 GCA_045592685.1 Akkermansia sp.
ACCGGTGTGGGACAGGGAGGCGGCCTGAGCCTTGGCGCTCTTGCCGGGCTCCATGATAACGCAGGGCTTGGTGTCGGAAACCTCCTTAATCACCTTGAGGAACTCCTTGCCGTTCTTCAGGGACTCGAGGTAGAAGACGAAAGCGTTGGTGTTGGGGTCGTCCTTCAGAGCAGCAAGCAGGGCGTCCTCACCCATCACGGCCTTGTTACCGATGGAGATGAAGTGGGAGAAGCCGATGCCCTTGCCGGCGGCCCAGTCCATGATAGCGGAGCAGTAAGCGCCGGACTGAGAGATGAAGGCTACGTTGCCCTTGCCGGGGAAACCATCGGCGAAGGATGCGTTCACACAATCAAAGGTGGAGATGTGACCCAGGCAGTTCGGGCCGAGCAGGTTGATGCCGTTGTCGAGGCACTTCTGAGCGATGCGCTTCTCGAGCTCCTTCTCACCCACTTCGGCGAAACCGGCGGTGATGATGGAGATGTTCTTGGTGCCATTGGCGATACAGGCGTCAATTACACCTTCGGTGAAACGGGCGGGCACGAGGATGACCACGAGATCCATGGCCTCGGGCAGGGTATCTACACTGGCATAGCAGGGCTTGCCGCAGAGTTCCTGACCTGCCATCTTAGGGTTCACGCCGTAGAGCTTGCCCTTGTAGTCAGCAGCGATGATGTTGTTGAACACAACAGCGCCCAGCTTGGTGGGGTCGGCAGACACACCGACGACAGCGATGCTCTTCGGATTGAAGAATGTTTCGAGTGACATAGTGAGTGTTAATATTGTTTTGGTGAAGTGACAAGCCAGAGAGCGGCTCTGGGCCGATTCTAGCACTTCATGGCTTGTTTTTCAAGCTAATTCTGAAAAATGCGCATGTTATATATCTGATTTTTTGGAAAAAACCCCTCGATTCGTAAACGAACGAGGGGCAGGAGGTGAGTATGTTCGGTCGAGCCTTATTTTTTGTCTGTGAGGCCACCGATGAGCAGTTCTGCGTTGTTCTGTGTGCGGCGTATGTTGCGCAGCAGCAGCTCCAGCGCTTCCCAGCCGGGCAGGGTGGCTAACTGGCGGCGCACTTGCAGTATGCGGGTGAATTCGTCGGGGTGGTACAGGCGGTCGTCGTTCCGGGTACCGCTCTGGGGAATGGAGATAGCGGGGTACATGCGGCGCTCGGCAAGCTCCCGGTCGAGCCGTATTTCCATGTTGCCGGTTCCTTTGAATTCCTCGAAGATAATCTCATCCATGCGCGACTCTGTGTCTACCAGGCAGGTGGCGATGATGGTCAGGCTGCCGCCCTCTTCCACATTGCGGGCGGCACCGAAGAATTTACGGGGCTTTTCCATGGCGTTCGAGCCGAGGCCACCTGACATGGTGCGACCGCCGCTCTGGTTGGCGTTGTAGCCGCGAGCCAGTCGAGTGAGGGAGTCGAGCATGATGATGACATTCTTGCCTTGTTCAACCAGTCGGCGTGCGCGCTCGAGCACCATGTCGCTCAGCTGGGCGTGGCGGCGGGAGGGTTCGTCGAAGGTCGACGCCAGCACCGGGGCATCTACCGTCTCTTCGAAGTCGGTAACTTCTTCCGGGCGCTCGTCGAGCAGCAGAATGAGCAGTTCGGCGTCGGGATAATTGGCACGGATGGATTTTGCTATGCTCTTGAGCAGTACGGTCTTGCCGCCTCGGGGTGGAGCTACCACGAGTGCGCGCTGACCCATGCCTACGGGGGTGATGAGGTCGAGCACCCGCATGGAGGGGATTTTGAGGTCAGGGTTCTCCAGAATGATTCGCTCGCGTGGGAAAAGGGGTGTGAGTTTGTCGAACTCCTTGGGTTGCACGTACTCGGCTGCGGGGGTACCTTCTATTTCGAGCACTTCTCCGGCGCGGAGGGGGCGGTTGGCCTTGTTGCTCTGATCTTGAGAGAGCTTGACGGTTATCTTGTTGCCGGGGCGCAGGTTGTGGCGCTTCATGAGCTCGGCGGGCATGGCTACATCATCCATTTCGTGGCGGTAGCTGCGCTGCTCATCGCGCAGCAATACGGTGCCGTCTTTGCTCAGGTCGAGCACGCCGGTAACCAATACGCGATTGCCGACTTTGGCAGAGTTGCGACACAGTTCCAGCACCAGTTCGGGGCGGGTTTTTCCTGTGGCGCCTTTCTTGATGTTGAGCTCGGCAAGTTTGCGCAGTTCATTGAGAGGCATGGCTCGCAGCTCATTCATATTCACCATCTTGGCTCGTTGGTGAACAATCTCGGCTTCTTTGGAAAGCTCGGAGTCGAAGAAGTACTTCACCTGTGCACGCAGCATGTCGAGGCTACCCTCGTTCCAGAATACGGTGCCGGATTTTTCTATTTTTTCCTGCGTGGGCATCTGGGCTGCCAGCATGGCCTCTGCCTGTTCCCTGGGCATGTTGTCGCGTTCGGCAAGGCGTTTGATTTGGGTTTCTGGCGTGACGGCTACCAGGCATACACGGTCGGCTTCGAAATCGACCGGGCTTTCAAAGTAGAGAGGGATATCAATCAGGAAGGTGTGTATCAGTTCGCTGCTGCGAGCTTCTGCCTGTGCTTCGCGGCACATCAAGGCCACTTTGGGGTGTACGACTTCGTTGAGCTTGCGGCGTCCCTCGGCATCATTTTTCACAATGTTTCGCAGCAGGTCTTTGTTGACGGAGCCATCGTCATTCAGAGCTTCGGTGCCGAATGCCGTCACAAGGTCGCGCGAGAGCTTGCCGCTCTGCTGCAACTCCTGCACTGTCTTATCACAGTCAAAGACTTGTATACCCTGACCCCCGATTTCAGTGAGCAGTTCTACAACTGTCGATTTGCCGGAGGCAATTCCGCCTGTTACAACAATAACCTTCACGCCGTGTATTTTAGCATGTTTTCAGTGGTATATCAAGCGCAAAGCGTGTCCGTTCCCCAAAATCCGGTGGTAGTCGGTACACGCGGTTGAGCCGTGTTTGCCCGTGGCGCCTGTTCGGTGTGGTGGGTTTAATCGTAGACGACGAGTATTCTGGCGGCTGCCGGCAGGTCGTTACGGAGTTTGCGGTTGATGGTGGTCAGGCGTTCGTGGCTTTCCTGTACGGTCAGGCCGTTTTCCTGGGGTATGGATATGAGGCAGAAGCGGTGTTGCCCCCGGGTGCGGAGGGTGATGGCGGTGGGCAGCGGGGCGCCATTGGCAATCATGGCGCTGCGCACGCGTTGTTCCCAGTCGTTGGGGATGGGGGTGGAGAAGGCCGGAATTTCGCGCAACTCCGGCTCTACGTGCACCAACACACGCTCGGCCCCCAACCGCCGCTTGACCTCTTTGCGGAAGGCCTGTATGGGAACCTGCCAGTTGTCGAGGGCTGCGGTGGCGGGCAGTTCGAGGTCTGCGAAAATGGTATAGCCTTGCTCGGCGTGCATGAGCACCAGACCGTGTACGCCGAAGCGGTGGGTGAGCGCTATGCGGCGCACGAGCATCTCGTCCGAGTCCGGTTCTGTATCGGTGGGGTGCATGTGCACGGCGGTCTCTGCCCCGGGGTGGGCGGTGGATATGAGCTCTTCTATAGCATCTGCAATGTCATGTGCGGTGTCGACGTGCAGTTCGCGGGGGACGGCAATGACCATCTCGATATAGGCCTTGTTACCCACTTCGCGCACGCGGAGTTTTTGCAACGGATTGGCTGGCATGCGCTCAGTCATCAGGCTGCGTACGCTGCGGGCTGTTTCTCCGTCAGTCTTATCCATCAGGTTATTGATTGCATTGCGACCCAGTTCGTAGCAGATGTGCAGTATCAGTACGGCTACTGCGAGAGAGGCCAGCACGTCTGCCCGCTGCAGCAGCCAGTGCAGCCAGCTGCTTTCGAGGGTAAGGTGGGCTACGGCGGTTCCGCTGATACCCAGCAGCACGGCAGCGCTGCTCCAGATGTCTGAGGCAAAGTGGGCGGCATCAGCTTCGAGAGCATCGCTCTTTGTCTCCTTGGCTACTCGCCTGAGCATGCGGGCGCGGTTGATATCTACCGCGAGGGAGACGATGATAACGATAAAGGCCCAGATATTCGTTTCTACCTGCAGGGCTGCGGGGTCATCACTGGCCAGTCGCTCAATGGCTTCCATAATGACCCACCCGGCTGTAATGAGCAGCAGCAGGGTTTCGGCCAGAGCGGTCAGGCTTTCTATCCGGCCGTGTCCGTATGGGTGCTCGGCGTCTGCCGGTCGTGCAGCAATTTTTACCGCAAAATATGTTCCGAGGGCTGCCAGCATATCAAGCGCACTGTGCAGTGCCTCTGACAGTATGCCCAGTGAGCCGGTTGCTATTCCCACTACAAACTTCATGGCGGTGAGCAGTGCGCTCCATAATACTGAGGAGCCTGCGGCTATGGCTTTCTTTGTGTCGGCATCCATAATCAGGGGCGATGGTAGCACCTTTGCGTTCCTTTAGTCAAGACTAATTCAAATGTTTATCGTGTGTAGTCCGTTTGCTCTCCGGGTAGAAAAAAACGACCGGGACGCTGAGGCCCCGGTCGTAAGAGGATGGATTGCTCCCTGGCTCTGAATTACATCAGGTCGGGGGTGACAATGAGGTAATCGGGCGAGGTGTCGCGACCCTTCTTGGTTTCGGGGAAGGGGTTGTAACCCTCAGCGTAGACACTCTTGGTGTCGTCCTCGGGATCTTCCTGCAGCTTGTCCTTCAGGTCGACGGTTGCACCGTCAGTCTTGACCATGAAGGCATGGGCAAAGAAGAGCTCGCGGTTGAACTTCAGCTTGTCGCCGGTGAAGGGCTTGGCGGTGGAGGGAACGCAGCAGAATGCAAGCGGGGTGCTGGTGCCGGAAACGGCGCGCTTGCCGGGAGCATCCTCAGCGTTGGCGCTTTCCTTGCGGAGCACATAGGCAAAGGCGTTCTCACCCTTGGTCAGAGCCTGACCGTTAGCGAACTTGCCGTCGGGTTCCTTAGTGCCGTTGTGCTTGGCGTAGAAGGTAGCCTCGGTGGGGTTGCCCTTGTAGAAAAGCTGGCGGAAATAGGGGTTAGCCTTGTCGCCCTTCAGTTCGCCGAAGTTGTATTCAGCGTTACGCTCATCTTCCAGCAGGGCATCTGCTGTGGCGTCGCAGGGGTAGGAGCCGTTGTCCTGGCTGAAGCCCAGCAGCATGGTCTGCAGCTGCTTCAGGTTAGTGTTTGCAGCCTGGCGGTCGCCGTCATTGAGGTGTTCCATGATAGGCCCATAGCCCACTGCGGCCAGAGAAGCCAGAATGGCGATAACCACCATGAGCTCAATCAGGGTGAAACCCTTCTTCTGTCTGTTAAGTCGAATTTTCATGCTATATGCGGTTGTGTTGACTCTTTATGTATACCATGATTGAGATGCCGTTGCAAGCGGGAAATGCAAAATGGACCTAAAAAGAGAGAAAATTGTATGCAGACTTTTCGCAAACGGGAATTCGTAACGATGCTGAAAAGGTGGGCTTATCTTGTTACTGTGATTGTTTAGTGTAATATTCATCAGTCAGTTCCCGGGCGCGTTTGGCGCCGTGTTTGCGCAGAAGCTCAGCCATGGCCGGGAAGGGCTCACAGCCTTCGACCATATCCAGCGCTGTTCGGGCAAAGGGTGGGTAGTGGGTGAGGTGTACGGCGTTGACATGAGCGCCTGCTTCTAACAGGATTTGAGCCATCTCCAGCGCTTTCCGTTCGTCCCCATGCAGGGGCGATGCCGCCCAGTGCAGGGCCGTCATGCCGTTAGCGTCGGGGAAGTTTACCTCGGCTCCATGTCGGAGCAGCAGCCGCACGGTATCTGTATCTCCATCTCGGACGGGATACTTGAGAGAGGCGTCCACGCTTTGGATGTTGTGGCAGTGTTCCAGCAGCAGGGGGAGCAGATGTCGGTCAGGATTACGCGTTGCGGCACTGACGGGAGTCCGCATATCCGCAGATGATATGCTTGAAAAGTGCATGGGATTCGCACCTTTCTGCAACAGGTATTCAACCTGTCGCTTTTTGACATCCGGTTCGCCTGAGTTGATGATTGTCACGTAGAGGGCGCGAGCATCATCCGGGTCGGCCTTCAGGAGGTGATAGTATATATCGGCTGTCAGGTAGTATTCACGCTCCACGGCACGCCTGAAATTGTCATCGATGTCTTTGACTGTGTGATTGATAACGCTGAGAGCCACCCCCATGAGCAGGAGGTAAATGAGGAAGTTGTAGTTTTCTTCTGCCTGTGGTTGGGAGGGAGTGGAGTGTTCCTGTCCGGGTAGATGGTAAGTGACTTGTTTAGAGTCCCAGCGTCGTTCCGGTTCATCTGGCAGGTGCAGTTTCAGCTTGCGCCACAGCAGTATTTGCAGTGTCGGCAACCCGATAATCAACAGTAGCTCACTGAGCAGAAGCAGTGCTTCTGTCAGTCGCCCCGGAGCCGTGAACCATTCCGGGATATGGCGGCAGGCTGTACCAATCAGCCAGCAGTCGAGCAGAAAAGAGATGGCGATATAGAGTAGTCGTTTGAACATGGGCTCATGCTAGCAATCTTGCTTTCGGGAGTCAAGCTAATTGTTGTTCTTCCCAGGGCAGACGCATTTGGATTTGTGTCATACAAGCAGGTCAATCTCCACCTCTAAGATATTCACGAAATTTACTCTTAATGACTTATCGCTAAAAATTGATTTTGTTGATTTTAGAAGCAAATAATGCTAGACTGTCAGG
>JAZNVF010000084.1:0-13639 GCA_045592685.1 Akkermansia sp.
ACGTTGCCCCGATAAACACCTCGCAGGTGTTTATCGGGGCGCTTCTTATCTACGCGCAAGTAAAAATGAGTGGCGGCGGATTAAACGAGCGACAATTTTTGGATTACATGTGTGAATAAAGTCTCCCCGGCAATCTTTTCGATTGCCGGGGATTTCTGCATATAGCTGCGCCGTGTGGTTAGCGCAAAGATGGTGGGAAATTACAGCTCGGACGGGGCCGGGAACTCTGCGGCTCCGGGTGCCGGCATCTCGTGGCGCTTGCCGTGAGATTTCCGCTGGCGGCGCTGCACACCGCGCGCGGCTTTGGCGGCTTCTTTTTCAGCATCGCTGAGTTTGCCGTCTTTGTCGGTATCAAACTTTTCCATGAATTGCTTGTGGAATTTTCCGACTTTTTCGCGGGAGTCTTCGCGGGCTTTCTGCGCGTCTGCTCTCAGGGCGGCGTGTTCTTCGGGGCTCAGCTGACCGTCTTTGTCGGTGTCATACTTCTGAATCATCTCGGGGCGTTCGCTGTGGGGACGACGGCGGTTGCCGGGGTGCTCCATGCCCTCGGGGCGGGGGTGACGGGGCATTCTTTCGGCGCGGTGTTGGGCAGCGGCGGCTTTCATGGCCTCTTTCTCAGCATCGCTGAGTTTGCCGTCTTTGTCGGTATCAAATTTATCAAGCATGCGCTTGTGCATGTCGGCTCGATCTTTGCGGGGGGCGGGCATGTCGCCGCCTGCACCCCAGTGGTGGGGCGGTTGAACCGGGGGGAGTTCCGGTGCAGCATCTTGTGCCGAAAGCGGAAGCGTGGCGATAAGTGCCATCACAAGTGTATTCTTCTTAATCATGTCGGTGCGTGGTTATGATTTGCGGGCGCTCACCGCCCCTCACCTCAGAGAACGCAACAGCTGTAGAAATTCTACAGAAAAACGGTGAAAAATCAGCTGAGGGTTGTTTACTGAACCCGGTTGAGGGGCAGCGAAACAATATATTCCGTTACACCATTGAGCACCATCTGGACAGCCAGCAGCACTAGGATGGTACCCATGAGCCGGGTGAGCGCTGTTGTGCCTTTTTCTCCCAGCATGCTTAACAGGTAGTCTGAGAAGTACAGGATTAAGGCTGTCGGTCCCCAGGCCAGCAGAATGGAGAGCAGTCCTTCCAGGCGGGAGGGAAGGGTGGTGCAGAGGGCGGCCTGCATCATGACCAGTGAGATGGCCGCCGGCCCTACGATGAGGGGGACTGTGACCGGGACAATGAACAGCTCTGTGCTGCTCAGGTTCAGGTGGGGGCTGCGGCGCGTGGGGAATACCATGCCCACGGCTATGAGAAAGAGCATGATACCGCCGCTGATGTTGAGTGTGCTGGCGGTTATTCCCATCCACCCCAGTATGGACTTGCCCAGGAAAAAGAAAAACAGCAGCAGCACCAGCACGAAACAGAGCTCGCGCAGCAATATTTTGCGGCGGCGCTCAGGTGGGAGCTGTTGCAGCAGGCTCTGCACCAGGGGTGAGACTCCGGGCGGGTCGAGCACCAGAAAGAGAGTGCCCGCTGCGGCTATGATGTGGTTCCAGTCCATGTGTGTGGGGGGGGAAGATGCTCAGAATTCCTTATGAGCGAATATCCACGCCGAAATAAGCAGGTGCATGAGCATGTAGGCAGCGGCTATCAGTGCCAGACTGCCAACCATACTCCAGCTCAACGGCGTGCCGGCAGCTGCAGTGTCTGCTACGCTGAACAGGCTGAAATCAGGCAGCAGCAGGCTTATTATCTGCTGTGTATACTGCATGAACGGGCTGGTGCCCGGCTCTCCTGTAGCGGTGATAGCTGTGAAAAGCTGCCCCTGGAACATACCGACAAAATACGCACCTAACCCGAAAATCATGCTCACAATCGTTCCGCTGGTAAAGCACGAGAAGAGCAGGGTCAGGGAGGTGAGAACTCCGTAGCCCAGGAACATGCAGATAATGGCTCGCTGGGTGTCTGCTGAGTTACCGGCTGCGTGTATTTGTGCCAGGTAGGGGCTCATTTCATCCGGTGCAATTCCCTGTTGCTGCAGGGCAAGCTGTAGTTCGGTGCTCAGACTGCTCTCTCTCAACCACAGCAGTATACTCATGAGCCCATCCATCATCAGCAGCATGACCATCAGCAGTGCGAGAACTCCGCAAGCTTTGCCTGCCAGATAATCAAAGCGTGGTACGGGTTTGCAGAGTATGGTGTAGAGAATACGATCCTCGGTGTCTCTCGGTATAAGCAGTGCTGTAGCTCCTACGCAGAAAATCAGCCCGAAGAGTTGCATGCACCCCATGGCTATATCTTTGATGAGCTGTAGCTGCTGAACTCCGCGAAACTCTACGCCCAGCTGCCCTTGGTAGGGGACAAACTGCAACCCCAGAAATCCTATGCCGAATACGGCAAGCACCAGAAACAGGCGCATGCGCACAAGCTGAGTAAAGGTGACGCCCGCAACAGCAGCTATGCGTGCGGGCGTTTGTACCAGACTGTCCGGTGTTCCGGTCATGTGTGGGTGACGGGTTATTTGCGGCGCGCGTTCTCGCCGGCGTCTATCAGCTGCCAGAAAGAACGGCTGGCGCTCAGAGCGTGATCTTCGCCACTACCCATGTTGGCGCGGAACATAAAATCCTTCAGAGAGTCGGCGTGGAGTACACGCTGAACCACAACTGCACCATCCTCGATGGTGAAGTAGATGCGGTAGTCCTTCGAACGGTAACGGAAGATGCGGCGACCGTCGCGCTCGACGACACCAAAGGCGGGGTCTTCCTTCTTACCGGTGAGAAAATCCTCATCAACCTTGAAGCCTGAAATGAGTTCCAGTTGCTCCAGGGTGGGAATGGCCGAGACTTCGCTCGCACTGATTTCGTTGAATACAATCTGATGCATCGGCTTGAGTTTAGTCTAATTTTTTCTCTTTGGCAAGTCTTAAGTGCGCGTGCATGACTTTTTTAATTCTCATCTTTTTCGGCCTTCTTCTTTTCTTTTTCCGCGCGATTGGCTTCTGCTATGGTGTCATCGAGGTCGAGCAGTATGGAGCCGTGTCCATCTTTGAGCTCATTGCCGTAGCGGTCTACAACGGTGGCGTGTGGGTAAGAAGGCGCGCTTTTATATCCGGGGACACGGGGCATCGATGCAGGCATGGCCACAGGGAATTTGACTTTGTATTCCTTGGCGTATGCCTTAGCCGCAACTTCGGTCTTATCTCCGCTGACAAGAATGATTTCGACTTTCTTTCCTTTCAATTTCTTGTATTCTGCTACAATTTTCGGCATGACTGCACGGCAGGGGCCACACCAGCTTGCCGAGTGAAGGAATACATAATAACGGGCCTTGCTTGAGGGTTTGCCTGACACGAAGTCAACTTTTTTCAGGGCAGCGGCAACCGTGGGGCGCGTGGGTTCGGCTGTATCCGTTGCAGTGGTGTCTTCCTCAACGGGTATATCGGGGGCGTCTTTGATGGTATAGTCACGCCAGCGCATGACTTCACCGCCATGCTGAGTGGCAAGAATTTTGCCGCTGGCATCCAAAAAAACGGCAGCAGGAATACCGTTTATACTCGGCTGTTCGGGCAGTTGCGGCAGTTTACCTTTGGCAATGACTGGGAAGGTGCCTTTGTTGGAGTTGACGAACTCGAGCGCCTTGGCCGGATCCTGGTCAGCGCTTGCGAGGATGAGTTCAACCTGCCCGCTTTTGCGGATATTCGGGTATTCGGCGGCAATTTTGGGCATTTCCATACGGCAGGGGCCGCACCAACTGGCCGAGTGCAGGAAGATGAAATACTGTGCCTTCAGGTTGGGGCGAGCATCTGTCAAGTACTCTGCACCTTGCAGCAGCTGACCGATGGTGGAAAGCTCTGCTTCTTCGGTTTTGGACTTTTCTTTAGCTGACTCAGAGTTCTTTTTCTTGCTCTTTTTCTTTTTAGCTTTACCGGTTTTTACTGTGGTGGCGGTGTCTGCTGCCACGGCATGCGAGGGCATGGCCCAGCAGCAGAGCCCCAGTAACAGAACGATGTTCAGAATTGTGCGTTTCATGTTGTTGTTAAGAAAGTTATAAAGGAACGAATGTTATTTTGTTTTTTTCTTTTTGCCGCAGTAGTTTTTCCAGTTTACGGCACCGATGGCATGTCCGGTGTAGAGCACTTTACCTTTACGATCAACGATGGTGGCGTAAGGGATGCCTTCAGAGACGGAGTAGCCGGGCAATTTTTTTACATTTGGGGCTTTGGAGAGTATGCCGGAGATGTTTTCGTTGTAATGGCGGATGTATTCTGTGGCGGCTTCAACGGTCTGGTCGTAGCCGATGAGGATGATTTCCACCTTGGCCTTCTTCATATCCTCGTACTGCTTCATAATCTGCGGCATGAGGGCTTTGCAGGGGCCACACCAGCTGGCCGAGTGCAGGTAGATGTAATACTTTGCCTTTGAGTCAGGTGTGCCGTTGAAGAACTCCAGGTTTTCAATAGCGGCTGCCACTGTTTTGTAGCGCTCGGCCTTTTCTTTCTTTTCTGCTTCTCGGGCGATTTTCTGCATGTGTTCTTTCATCACACGCTCTCGCTGCTCGGGCGTCATTTTAGACAGGTCAATCGCGCCCTGCGCAGTTCCGGCGGTAAATAACCCTGCCAGACTCAGCAGGACTGTAGCGAGTATGTGAGTATACCTCATGGCACCCTCATGCTATCACATTTCCGTGTCTACAGTCAATAGTGAAAAAATGATAACATACGAAAAATGTCGGAATATTGGCTCCGGACTTCGTGTAGCAAGGCGCAAAATCAGTCCGGGAAAGCGAGCGTTTTGAACCAGCCATCGCGCGGTGTATGGGTATTGGGGAAGATGGCTCGTGCGACATCTCGGCATGATTTAGGGTTGGGGAGCGAGGGGCTGTAGTGTGTAAGCCACAGTTCCTTCACGCCCCCGGCCTGAGCTGCCAGGTGAGCGGCTTCTGAGAAGAGCATGTGCTTGTTTTCCCTGGCTTTGGGCAGGCTTTCGTCATCGCCGTACATACCCTCACAGATGAACAAATCTGAGTCGGCAGCGGCAGTGGCAATTGCGCTTACCGGGCGGGAATCTGTGCAGTAGGTCAGCTTGAGACCACGGCGGGCGGGGCCCAGCACCATATCGGGGGTAAAGGTTCGACCATCGACGTGTTCGATAGTTTCGCCCTTTTGCAGTCGTTTCCAGTATTCGAGGGGGATTTCCTGTTCCCTGGCACGCGCTGCGTCGAATTTACCGCCGCGCGGCAGGGTGAAACTGTAGCCGTAGCAGGGCATGCCGTGCTGGACTGCGAAGGCGCGTATATCGCAGTCCAGAAAATACATGAGTTCGTCATCCCCGAAGAGCTCGCTGACCTGTACCTCGAAGGGCAGGCTGCCGGCAATGGTGCGCAAACCGTTGACTGCTCGCTCTGTGCCGGTCGGGCCTATGATACTGACCGGTTCGGTTCGCCCCATGTTACCCATGGTGAGCAGCAGACCGGGTAAACCGCTGATGTGGTCGGCATGCAGGTGGGTGATGAGTATCTTGTCTACCGGTTTAAGGCTCATGCCGGCTTTCTGTGCAGCAATTTGGGTGCCCTCGCCGCAGTCGACGAGTACGGCGTGTCCCTGGTAGCGTACCATCAGCGAGGTGAGCCACCTGTTCACCAGCGGCTGAGTGCCGCCGGTTCCGAGCAGACAGATATCGAGCATTGCGAGTTCCGGGTGAGTGTTTTGCGAATCAGGCCTCGCCCTTCAGTATGGCAAGTCTGGCGGGGTCGAGTTGCTCCCAGGGCAAATCAGGGCGCGAGAAGTGACCGTAGTTCGTTGAGCCCGCGAAGATGGGACGGCGCAGCCCGAGGGCGCTCTCCATATCTGCCGGTTTGAACGAGAAGGCACGCAGCACGCGCTCGATGATGACATCTTCGCTCACGCCGGCGGTGCCGAAGGTGTCCACATCAACCATGATGGAAACCGGGCTCGCCTTGCCAATGGCATAGGCAACTTGCAGCTCACAGCGTTCGGCCAGGCCGGCAGCTACGATATGCTTGGCTACCCAGCGGCACATGTAGGCACCGGAGCGGTCGACCTTGCTGCAATCCTTGCCCGAGAAAGCACCGCCGCCATGGCGCCCCATGCCGCCGTAGGTGTCGACGATAATCTTGCGGCCTGTAAGTCCGGAGTCGCCGTGGGGGCCACCGATAACGAAACGGCCGGTGGGGTTGATGAAGAATTCGGTTTCGGGGGTGATGAGTTCTTTGGGGAGCACGCGGCGGATGAGATCGGTGCAGAACTCACGAATGGTGTCGATGTTCACGTCTTCTGTGTGCTGCGTACTGAGCACGACGTTGAGGATGCGGGCGGGTTTGCCGTTTTCTCCGTATTCGACAGCGACCTGGCTCTTGCTGTCGGGGCGCAGCCAGGCGACTTCACCGCTGTGGCGCACGCGTGCCAGTTCAATCATGATACGGTGGGCAAACATGATGGGCGCGGGCATGAGTTCAGGCGTTTCATTGGCAGCATAACCGAACATGATACCTTGATCGCCGGCACCTTGCTCGGCGCCTTCCTTACCCTCGGCCTCGCGGGCATCGACCCCTTGGGCGATATCCGGGCTCTGGGTGGAGAGCAGGTTGGTCACGCTGAGTGTTTCGGCATTGAAAACGGGGTCATCTGCCGGGGTGGCATAGCCGATGGCTCGAACGGTATCGCGCACCAGTTTTTCGTAATCGATATCGGCCTGGGTGGTGATTTCGCCGGCCAGGATGACGTGGCCGTCTTTCACCAGTGTTTCGCAGGCCACGCGGCTGGCGGGGTCCTGGCTCAGGCAGGCATCTACCACGGTGTCGGAGATGAGGTCTGCCACCTTGTCGGGGTGCCCTTCGCCTACGGATTCGGAGCTGAATATATGGAGTCGGTTCATAAATCTGTTACTCGTAATTGGTGAAAGAAAATTGTTTGAGCCCGCTGGGCAGGTTGGTAGAGGGTGAGCCGAAAGCTGCCATGATGGCCGAGGCGATGAGCGCGGATTTGTTGCAGAGCTCGGGGCTGTAGTTGAGCGTGCAGACGAAAATGTCCCAAATCAGGCTCATTTCGTTGCGGAATTGGCTACCTTGTACGGTGAAATCGCGGTAGCCGGCAGCATAGAGGGCGGCGCTTTCGGTGCGGGTGAGGTTGCAGGTGGCCTTTTGTCGCAGGGTGTCCTTGCTGATGTTATGCCAGCCGTCTCGCTCGACGAGGGCTGCGCGGCGGCGGTTGAGGTCAGCATTGTAGGGGTCTTTCCGGATATCGGCCAGCAGTCGCAGGTGGTCGCGGCGCAGGGCAGCATTGCGTGGCAGCGGGTCGTTGATGATGATGTTGCAGCGTGCCGGCTCACTGATAGCGGAATAGATGGCCGGCTTTACTGCATCTGCCGGGTGCAGGTATACTCGATTATATCGGGTAAGAAGTTTGTTGTACAGCTCCGGTGTGCGCTTGCTGCGCTCGATTATCAGGCGGTTGGCGTGACAGACGATGGGCAACTTGGGGTAGCGCTGCCGTATGTGATCAGCCAGCAGGTCACTGGCTACACAGACGGCGTTGCGGTGCACGCGGTTGCGTTTCCACAGTTCATCCAGCAGGGCGTCACCATAGCTGTCAGTCAGCATATCTTCGCTGATATGGGGATTGTCGAAGTTGAGCAGCACGCCGATGTTGTCAGAGGCGTAAGCTTCCAGCTTCTCTCCATAAGTGGGTAGTGACATGGGACGGCGCTCGGTGTACCAGTCAAGCGACCATTTACAGGCGGGACAGCCCACTACTCGTGCGGGTTTGCGAAGCGGGAAACTATCTCTGAACTGGGTGCAGAGGAGTTGCAGCGAGTTGTCGAACCGCAGAGCGCCGCCGAATGTCCACACGGCATCGGGCAGGTGGTCGGCTATCATGAAGCTGATAGCGTCTGCTGTAACAAGAAGGTTGCGGTCACTCATGATGGTTCGTGCGGTAAGATGGATTCCCAGAATCTCTGGCCGATGGCGTGCATGGCGTTTTCATCCGGCGCGTCGTTGCGCAACACCAGTCGCAGCAGGTCGAAAAGAATGGATGAGGCATTGGCATGTCCACGCCCCTGCATTTTGAAGTGTCGGAACCCCATTTCGCGCAGTCGGGCAATTTCGAGGGTGTTGAGTGCCAGTACACTATGTTTGGGGTGGGTCAGCAGAGTTCCGAGATTGCGGCAGCCGTTGGTGGACTGCTTTTTGTCAAAGTCGCTGCCGTCGTGCCCGAAGTAATTGAGCGCCAACTGAGAGAGTGAACTGTAGTGATAGGGCCGGAGTGGGCACTCGCGTATGCAGTACTCATTTACCAGCAGAATGTAGCGTTCTTTGTCCTCCAGTTGCCCGAGCAGGTCGTAGTTGAGCACGTCATCCGGGTGAACCATGACTTCGTCGTACTTCTCGGCCAGGTTTTGATAAGAGCTCAGTTTGCCTTTGCCACCGCTATTGGTAATCTTAAGGATGCTTGATACCGTCCGCAGTTGGGGGAATTGGGCACGAACGTGCTCCAGCAGAGCATCGCTCGCAATGATGACGGCATTTTTCCCGGTGGGGTTGTGATTGGTGGCGAAAGTGAGCATGGCATTGCCCAGCGGGTCGCTCAGGTGCTCCTCTTTCAGGTTCAGGTTGGTGAAAGTGTAGTAGAGGGCAATGTTGCGCTTTTCGTATTCCAGACCGGCAGCGCGGATTTCTTCTGCGGTGCGCATGAGGTGCTGCAGCACTCGCCCGCTGTTCCAGGTGCAGAGCGGGGCTCCGTGCACGATGCTGAAGGGGGTGAACCCCAGCAGCAGAGTGCAGAAGTCGTGGAAGGCGATGAGTTCGCGGTCGTTAACAAACGCCCCCGAGACATCCCACACGGCATCCGGCCATTCGGGGTTCAGGTATGGTGAGTGCTGCTGCATGGCTGAAAATAAGTTGCGCTGGAGTTTAGCAGAATACAACCCATTTGGCAAGCCGAATCATTCGCCCGCGCGCGATAAGAGCGTAAAACTGTGAAAAATACCATCTACGCGTTGGCGTAATGAGAGATTGCGTGGATAAAGTGTTGCGAGGCTGACAGGGTGAACGCTTTTTTCTGATGCCTTATGTGCTGAAGTATAGTGCATAAGGTTGTTTTGAAATTGTTTTCAGGAAAAGCCCTCCCCGGAACTCAAATTGCGAAGCGACGCTTACTGCCAGACGCTGATTTTGCATTCTGCAAACAAAAGCTGCTAATTGTTCCAACGCGTACTATCTTTTTTATTTGCTTTTCTGAATGATATCGTATACTTTCAGCTGATTTTCAATCCCTGTCGAGTGTGCTGCCTGTGATGAAGGAAAACTCATACATGATGAGCGTATTGCCTCAAAAAAACAGTCACTGCCGCCGGAAAGTGCAAATTCCGGATTTTTTGCTTGCGAATCGGTCGGCTTTAAGGTAAATATGGATTGTGATGGATATGACTGACCTTTCTTTGCAGTGGCAGCAACTGGCCGATTTGCCTGATGCTGAAGGCTGGGCCGGTATGTATGCCGGTGTGAGCAACGGTGCGCTGATAGTGTGCGGTGGAGCGAATTTTCCTGAAAAACCGCTCTGGGAGGGCGGACCCAAGCGCTGGACGGAGCGTGTGTTTGTGCTGACGGCTACCGAAGGCAGCTGGCAGGAGGGCACACCACTGCCCAAGCCACTGGGTTATGGCGCTACAGCTACTCTGCCCGGCGGTGTGATGTTGATAGGCGGTAGCAATGCCGAGGGAGCGGTGGCTGATTGCTATCTGCTCAGCTGGGATGGTTCTTCTCTGAGCTGCAAGCCCCTGGCACCGTTGCCCGTAACCCTGACCGGCCACGCCGCAACCGTGATGGGGGGCAAGGTTTATGTGCAGGGGGGCAGTCTGGCTCCCGGTGAGCAGGATGCCGAGAGTCGCATGTGGATTTACGACCCCGAGGCCGATTCCTGGTCGGAGGGACCGGCCATGCCGGCCCGTGGCCGATTCCTGCAGCAGATGGCCACTGTGGGCGATACGGTGTATGTGCTGGGCGGCATCGGTCTGAAAGATGGTGAAGATGGCCGCAAGGTGCGCGATATGCTCACAGAGGCCTGGAGCTACACGGCGGCTACCGGTTGGGCGCCGCTGGCCGAGCTGCCGCACTTCTGCGCGGCCGGTCCCACCCCGGCACCTGTGATTGACGGTCGCATTTACCTGCTCGGCGGTGACGATGCCACGGTCAAGGGCTACACGCCGCAGAATCACCCCGGGTTCCATAACTTCACGCTGTGCTACTGTCCCTGCTGCGACAAGTGGGCAGATGGCGGCGAGATGGCTGTAGCTCGTGCCGTGCTTCCCTGTGCTGAGTGGAACGGCCTGGCTGTCATCGTGAATGGTGAGCAGCGCCCCGGTAAGCGCTCCAACCAGGTGTGGGGTGCTGTTATGAAATAAACTGATTTTCTGTCAACTGATGAAACGTACACTTCTCCTGTTGTCAGCCCTTGCCTTTACCGCTCAGGCTGAGATAGAGTCCTGCTCTCCCTGGCAGATTGGTGACAAGGTGGGTCGCGCCGGTATGGCTGCCGTGCTGCTTGAGCATCAGGGCGGCATACTCATGACCGGCGGTGCCAACTTCCCGAATGCCAAACCCGGCGCCAAAACTCCCGCCGAGCGCGGGGCAAAGGCATACTATGGGGATGTGACCTACCTGAGCCTGGCTCCGAACGCCCCCGTATCGGACCCGTCACAGGTGGTGGTGGGACAGCTGCCGGCCCCCATCGGCTACGCGGCCTTCGCGGCTCACGGTAACACCATGGTGATAGCCGGTGGCTGCAATGACGGTGGCCACGTGTCAACTGTGACTGCCAGCAAACTGGTAGATGGGCAGTTGGATACCGAGCTTTGGCCCGAACTGCCTGTTACTGTGGCTTATCCGGCATTTGCCGTGGTGGGCAGCAAGCTCTATGTGATGGGCGGGCAGGAGAAAGCCGATAGCGTCACCACGCTCTCTCGCTGTTTTGTGCTCGATATGGCTGCTCCCAAGGAGGGCTGGAAAGAGCTCGCCCGCATGCCCGAGGCTCGTATGCTGGCTGCTGCCGGTGTGGTGGACGGGCGCATTTACGTGATGGGGGGCTGCTCTCTGCACCCTGATGCCAAGGCCGCGGCAGAGCGCACCTACCTGCACAGTGTGATGTGCTACAACCCTGAGTCTGATACCTGGAGCACTATCCCCGCTCCCATGCCTGAACCTCTCGTGGGTGTGGCCAACCCGCTGCCCTCATACAACGGCAAGCTCTACGTGGTAGCCGGCGATCCCGGTAACTACTATCGCGCATCGCTTTGCGGGCAGGCTCCCGCAGACCACCCGGGGCAGAACTTTACCATCTATTCCTTTGCCCCTGCTGCCATGCAGTGGGCCAAAGAGGGCGCTAATGCCACGGGAGTGGCAACCTGTCCCGCTGTACAGTGCGGTGAGCTTATCTACATTATTTCCGGTGAAACACACCCCGGTATCCGTACTCCCCTGATTTCCAACATACACATAACCAAATAACATAACATGAACGAAATAATAGTACCGTGGTACGTAGAGGCCTGGCAGGCTTGTGCCGCCTGGCTGATTGACGCTCTGCGTGTCTGCTCCGAGGCCGTGGGGGTAACCCTGTGGGGCGCTCTGGCCATTGCGGCAGCTGCCATTGTCATCGGCCTGAAGAATGGCTTCAAGAACAAGCCCGTGGCAAAGGCTGCTCCCACCGGTGGTCCCGGTAAGTGGGCCTGGGCCTGCGTGGCTGTGCTGTGGGTCGTGGTGATGCTCAACTATTTCGACCGCCAGCTGCTTGCCGTGCTCAATCAGTCCATCACTGAGGGTAAGGATGGTATTCAGATGTCGCAGGCCGACTTCGGCATGGTGACATCGGCTTTCCTTATCGTCTACGCGGCCCTGAGCCCGGTGGGTGGTTTCCTGGCAGACCGTTTCAGCCGCAAGTTCATCATCCTCTGCTCGCTGGTGGTGTGGTCCGCTGTGACCTACATGACCGGTAAGGCCGGCTCTTACGAGGAACTTATCTTCTGGCGCGCTCTCATGGGCGTGAGCGAGGCTTTCTACATCCCCGCAGCTCTGGCTCTTATCTCCGATTATCACCGTGGCAAGACCCGCTCGATGGCTACCGGTATTCACATGAGTGGTATCTATGCCGGCCAGGTGCTGGCCGGTTGTGGTGCCATGATGGCCGGTGACCCCTGCCAGCTGGGCTGGCGCCTGACCTTCGAGACCTTCGGTTTCATCGGTGTGGCCTACGCGCTCATCGTTATCTTCTTCCTGCGTGACCCCGAGGGTGCTACCCCTGAGGAGCTTGCCGCCGAGGCTGCTGCGGACGAGGGGCAGAAGAAACTTGCCGCTGCTGCCGGTAGCGATTTCTCCATCATGGACGTGCTGCGCAACCTGTTCAGCAGCCGTGCATTCCCCATGCTGTTGATTGCTTACGCCATTGCCGGTTTTGCCAACTGGTTCCTGATGGGCTGGTACCCCCGCTTGCTCATCGATATGTTCAATATCCCCGAGGCCGAGGCTGGACCTCAGGCTACCAGCTGGATTAACTTTGCCAAGTACGGAGCTGTGCTTATCGCTGCCGTGATTGCTGATATGTGGTATGCCCGTACCAACAACCCGAACGCACGCGCATACGTGCCCGGTATCGGTTTCTGTCTGGCCGGCCCCTGTGTGGTGGTGGCCATGCTGCCTGCCCTCGGGCTTCCCATCGAGTTCGGATTGGCAGCGACCCTTGGGCTGGTGGCCATGCAGGGTGTGGCACAGGGCTCGCTGGACGCTACCCTCATGCCTGTGCTGCGCTCGCAGATTGATGAGCGTTTCTCCGCCACGGGTTATGGCCTGCTCAACCTTACCTCGGTGGGTGCCGGTGCACTCATCAGCTGGCTGGGTGGCTACCTGAAAGATGCCAACATCGCCCTGGGCATTCCGCTGAGTGTGGCCGGTGCTCTCATGGTGGTCTGCGGTCTGATGTTCTTCTTCCTGCCCCGTAAGAAACAGGCCTGATTCACAGCTTGAATCATGGAAAAACTGCGGCGGTCATGGTTGCCATGACCGCCGCAGTGCTTTCGTGGGGGAATGGGTGTATCAGCGTGATTGCAGGAACTGCACCATCTCTGCATTGCTCTGTCGGGTGGCGATTTCGAGCAATGTTTCATTGGAGGTTGTGGAGTAGACCTCAGCCGGTGCTCCGTTGCTGAGAGCCTGGCGTATAAGTTCCCATAACTGGCTGTGAGCTGCCTCTTGTGAGCTTACCCGCTCAGCCAGTGTTGCCATGGCCTGGTATTGAGTTGTCAGCGGTGCCGACTTTGATACAAGTTTTGTGAGCAGCTCGAAGTGCAGCTTATTCTGTGCCAGGTATTGAGGTTCCGTAAATGAGTTGTACGAGGTTACCCACCAGTTAAAGCAATCGGGGTCAATATCGTTGCCGGCACACTCGATTATTTCCTGCAGACAATCATCTTTCCCTTGACAGAGAGCGGTGATAATACCATTGCGCAGGCTTGCTCCTTTGGCAATGTAGTCCTTCATGGCCTCGATGTCTCCGTTTTTGATGGCGCCTATCAGTTGAGGTACAAAGGCGGCCGGTTTGCGTTCGCGGAGGGTGGTGTGGGTGGTTGAGCCTGTC
>JAZNVF010000085.1:0-7350 GCA_045592685.1 Akkermansia sp.
CTTCGGCAGCTTTGCGAGTGGCCTCTTCTTCGGCAGCTTTGCGAGCGGCCTCTTCTTCGGCAGCTTTGCGAGCGGCCTCTTCTTCGGCAGCTTTGCGAGCGGCCTCTTCTTCGGCGGCTTTGCGAGCGGCCTCTTCTTCGGCGGCTTTGCGAGCGGCTTCTTCTTCGGCGGCTTTGCGAGCGGCTTCTTCTTCGGTGGCTTTGCGAGCGGGGGTTTCTTCTATAGCTGCTTTCGATTTACTGTCGACAGAATCAGAGGGCGGTTGAGTATAAACATTTGCTGAAGTCGGTGCTTCTGCATCACTGTCTTGAGTGGCAACATAGATTCCACCGGCCAGAGCGAGGGCAAGCACAGCAGCAACCAGTTCCTTTCTGTTCTTCTTTTTCGGCAGGGGGAGAACCGGCTGCGGAGTAGTGCTGCTCGGTGAGCCCAAGGCTGCGAGCCACTCTGCTGCAGTTTGCCAACGTTCTTCAGGTTTGAGTTGCAGTGATTTTTCAATACTTGCAAGTAAGGTGGGCGAGTAGCGCTTCTGGAGTTGAGGCGAGTTCAGGGCCTGCCGAACAGTGTCATGATGCACACGGAAATCCGGCTTGTCGGGCACCTGACCGGTCATCAGGTAATAACAGGTGCCGCCCAGTGCATACAAATCAATGCGCGGCTTGGGTTTGGCGTCGTAGTTAGTTTGCGAGAGTTGCTCGGGTGGGGCAAAACCTGGGGTGCCAATCTGAGTGGCTGCGCGGGCGCCTTCCACACGACGCGCAGCCCCGAAATCGATGAGCACAGGCGTATTTTCTTCAGTTATCAATATGTTATCCGGCTTAATGTCTCGGTGGGTCAGCTCTTTTTCGTGCAGATGTTGCAGGGCGCCCAGCAGAGTGCGCAGCAGGGGAACCAGTTCATCTTCTCTGATAGGGGACTGTGCGCTATACGCCGTGGCAAGAGAGACCCCTTTGAGGTACGGCATGGTAAAATAGACTGTGTTATTCGCCTCGAATACGCTCAGAACTGTTACTATGTTATTGTGCTTGAGCTGATTGAGGGTACAGGCTTCTTGAAGGAAACTCCTGCGTGCCCACTCGAATGCGTTCTGCATATCTTCACCGTCCGGTACCACTCGCTGCGTATTATAATCACGGCAGACGATACCTCCCGGGAAGTTCTCTTTGATGACGACCAAGCGTTGGGTGAGCTTTTCTTCGGCCAGATATGTGATGCCGAACCCGCCTTTCCCTAACCGCTTAATAATGCGATAGTGATCCAACTCTGTGCCCGGTGGCAGAGAGGAAGAAACCGTCTGACGTTTCGTTGAACTTACAGAATCATCCATAAAAACCATTATTTAACTGTCAGAGACTATACCACTGAACGGTGTGGGCGTAAAGAATAAAATTCCGGCGGCTTATTGCTGCATTTATGCGCGTGGGGTTTTGTGAGAAGATTTACGCCGTATGAGAGGTTCCGTTGGAGCTGTTGGAAAAAAGGCTCGCTTTCCCGGCGGTAGTACGTTATAATCCGCCCTATGAGCGATATTCAGTGGAACAGTATCACCGTGAGCGATGAGGAAAAACCTCGGGTCTGTGTCGAAGATTTGCGCGAGCTGGCATCCGACCTGGATCCGGATGACTTCGATGAACCTGTACAGGAATTTCTAGATGAGTTGATGGGGGCTGCTGACCTTACGGATTTGAGCCGGGCAGCTACTCTGCTGTTGCAGGATGAGGTGGATTTTTCGCCTGAGTTGGCAGAGCTGGGGATTGAACCGGATACAGCACTGATAACCCTGCTCATAGCCACCGGGGCAGATGTGAATGCTACTAATCCCTATGGGCAGACGCCCCTGCACCTGGCCGCTCAGTATGGGTATACGGCTATTGTTGATATGCTGCTGGCCGCCGGTGCCAAACTTACCATGCGGAATCATGCCGGTAAGTTCCCGGCTGATTTGGCAACGAACGCCGAGTTGCGTGAGCGTTTGACGCCGCCTTCTCCCTTCGATGACGACACTCCCTTGCCGCCGGAGATAGAAGATGCCGACTACGTGCCCCCGCATGAGCATAACTGCGATTGCGGGCATGAGCACCACCACGATTGCAACTGCGGTTGCGGTGGGCACCACGGAGCCTGAACCCAGACAGCGTTTTTTCTTACCGGTCAGTTTCTGGCCGGTTTTTTCTGCTTTCCTGTTTTCTGGCGCTTCATGCGCTGAAGGTCAGCAGGCGTGGGACGGCGGATGATGGTCTCGCCCGGTTTGGCCATGTCGGCCTTGTCGCGCGCGGAAGTCTCGTAAAACTCCGGGTCATTCATCCACCCGGCCCGGCTGCGAGCCTCCTGCTCCTCGGCCTGAGCGACGGTGAGTTGGTATTCTTTCAGTTCCTTGTCGTGCTTGAGTTCCTGCAGTTCCAGCATGGGCTGCAGCACCAGCATGGAGCCCAGAAATGATACGAACCCCAGCAGAATGAGCCCGGTTACGCCCATGATTCGGCGTATACCCCGGGTTCGTTGCGAGCGCAGCGCCTCAAGTTCTTCGAGCGTGGGGTATGAGCGTCGGGTCAGGAATGGGATTTTCATGACTGGGGCAGGGAAGGTGATTATTTGCTGTTGCGCTCAGCAAAGGGCACGAAGCGCCCGCGACGGGCCAGAACGACGGTGTGCATGCGCAGTTGCTTACCTTTCGATGATGCGGGCACCGGTGTAGTGCTGACTTCGAAACCTGCGCGCATCAGGGTGCTTTCGAGCCGTTTGTCGCGCTTGGCTACGGTTATGGCCAGCAGACTACCGCCTTTCAGAGCATTGAAATAGGCCTGAGCATCCCCCAGAGTCAGTTCGCAGCGTGCATGTACATGGCGGAGCAGTATGGCATGCAGGGAGCCGGTGCGCTTGCGGCACAGCTCAGCTGCAGTAGCTATTTCCGCACTCACGCGGCGGTCTTCCCACGCGGCTTTGGTCTCGCTGTGCGTGCGGTTCCACTCCACAATGGCAGCTATGGGTTCCGCCACGATGAAGCGAGCTTTCTCGCGTGGCAGGCACTCCATGGCTTTTGCCAGACCATACCCCAGCCCCAGACCGGCTATCATGATGCAGGGCTGGGTGGCACGTGTGA
The DNA here is from genome assembly GCA_045592685.1 of Akkermansia sp. Classification (GTDB taxonomy): domain Bacteria; phylum Verrucomicrobiota; class Verrucomicrobiia; order Verrucomicrobiales; family Akkermansiaceae; genus Akkermansia. The sequence goes on from JAZNVF010000085.1 coordinate 3,101, forward strand.
TGGGCGAGGTGGCAATTTCAGCCATGGAATCTTCGCTGCCATGGGTGAACGAGCTCGCACAAGGCAGGCCATCGTGCTGCAGGGAGAGCTCACCATCGCGTTCCCACAGCTCCCACAGGCTGCCATCTTCCATCTTATATTCGCCGAGTTTGGTCAGGGGCTTCATGCCCACACTATACCAGATTGCTCACCCCCATGGCAAGCGCGTATTGCGTGCACACGTGCGAAAGTCGCTGATTTCGGGGTGAATAATCATGTCCTGCTGTAAAAGTTGATTTTTTGCAGCCCGAGTTTGTGTTTTATACTTGACTTTGCTCGAACTATCCGTTACTGTAGCTAGTACACAAACGTCATGAAAGACCGTCGAATTGTAATTACTGGTATGGGTGCCCTTTCTCCCCTTGGCAACAGCGTGGAGGAGACGTGGGCTGGTATGAAGGCGGGGCGCTCCGGCATCACCAAGATTGCGAGCATTGATACTGAGGTATACGCCGTGCATATCGGCGGCGAGGTGAGAGATTTTGATGCTACGCCTTATTTTAAGAAAGACCCCAAGGGTGCACGTCGTTGTGACCGCTTTGAGCTGCTGGCCATGGCTGCTGCCGGCATGGCTATGGAAGATGCCGGGCTGGATCCTGAGAAGGTCGACAAAAACCGCGTAGGCGTGATGATAGGCTCGGGTATTGGTGGCCTGGGGATTCACGGCACGAACTGCGAGACTCTCATCAAATCCGGCCCCCGCCGCGTGTCTCCGTTCTGTATTCCGTACATGATTACCAACATGGCCTCGGGTCTGGTAAGTATTGAGTATGGTTTCGGTGGCCCGAATATGAGCATTTCCACCGCCTGCGCTACTTCGAACCACTGCATTGGTGAGGCTTGGCGAATCATGAAGTTCGGTGATGCTGACGTCATGATTTGCGGCGGTGCTGAGGCTGCTATTCTGCCTATCGGTATCACCGGCTTCGCTAACATGAAGGCGCTTTCCACGCGTAATGATTCGCCTGAGACGGCTTCCCGCCCCTACGATATTGACCGCGACGGTTTCGTGATGAGTGAAGGTGCCGGCGTCATCATTCTCGAAACTCTGGAGCACGCCCAGGCTCGCGGCGCGAAGATTCTTGCCGAACTTGTGGGGTATGGTCTCAGCTCCGATGCATACCACTACGCTGCCCCCGCTCCTGAGGGTGAAGGTGCCAGTCGTTGCATGGAAATGGCACTCGCTCATGCCGGTCTCAAGCCTGAGGATGTAGACTATGTGAACACTCACGGCACTTCTACCCCTGTTGGTGATATCTGCGAGGTGAAGGCCATTAAGCGCACTTTTGGCGACTATGCCACCAATGGTCTTGTTTGCAGCTCCACCAAGTCGATGACCGGTCACCTGCTGGGTGCTGCCGGCGGTATTGAGCTGCTGGCTTGTGTGAAGGCTATTCAGGATAACTTTGTTCCCCCCACCATCAACGTGTTCAATCAGGATCCCGCCTGCGACCTGGATGTCTGCCCGAATGTGGGCCGCGAGATGAAGGTGGATGTGGCACTCAGCAACTCCTTCGGCTTCGGTGGTCACAATGCATCGCTTATCGTGAAGCGTTTTGTTGACTGAAGTTCAGTTGATTGAGTAAATTATGCGCTTTTGCGCGGCGGTCGGGGGAGTTCCCTGCCGCCGCGCTGCATTCCCCGCTAGCGCCATGGCTGATACAGATTCCCTGCAAGAACAATCCCAACCCGAACCTGAACCCGCTGCTGCCCTTGGGCGGCACAGAGCCACTGCTCGAAACCGCGCCGATATGCTGTGGTTGCGCTGGGCTGTGCTCTCTGTGCTGGTGCTGCTGGCAGTGATGCTGTTGCTGCTGGGGGGGTATTTTGAGGTGGTGGATGATGCGCAGTTGCGCTTGTTGTGCGGGAATCCGTTTTATCTGGAGGCAGAAGCAACGCAGAATCCCGCCCTCAGTCCGGTGGGTATGTTTGGTCTGTGCGTAGGGGTAACCCTGTACCTGGGTATAGTGCTATTGCGGCAGCGCCGCTTTGCACCGCGCACGCAGATAGTGCTTATGGCGGCAGTGGCGGCTACCATGCCGGGGCTGCTGTGTGTGTTGTGGGATTGCGTGTTCTATGTGGCGCCGTTGCTTTTCTGTGTGCTGTTCACCTGGGTGCTGGTTGTTTGTGTGCCGTTTTTCCGTCGCTCACGCTCATGAAAGCTCAGGATTACCCGAAACCTGTTCAGGAACTCATTGCCCGGCTCAAGCGTATGCCCGGTGTGGGTACGCGAGGGGCTGAACGCCATGCTCTTTGGTTTCTGCAGCATGGTCGCGCGGACGCTCGTGCTCTCGCCGCTGCCCTGATTACTGCAGCTGACGAGGTGACGGCCTGCCCCCAGTGTGGGTTCTTTGCTGCCGGCGGTGAGCTTTGTACTGCATGCAGTGATCCTGCGCGTGACTCTGCTTTGCTCTGTGTGGTGGAGCAGCCCACCGATGTGCTGCCTATTGAGCGGTGTGGCATGTTCCGCGGGTTGTACCATTGTCTGGGGGGGAAGATTTCCGCTCTCGACGGCATTATGCCGGAGGATTTAGCCGTTACTCAGCTTGTTGAGCGAGTGCGCGAATTACCCGGCTGCGAGGTGATACTTGCTGTTGGTAGTGATGTTGAAGGCGAGGCTACAGCATTGTATCTTGCTGAGCAACTCGCCTCATTCAATTGCCGGGTTACCCGTTTGGCTCAGGGGATGCCCGCCGGTGCCGGGTTGGGACAGGCAGACGCTGTCACTCTCATGCGTGCTCTCGAAGGGCGCAAGAAAATTTAGTACATGTCTGAATCTTGCCATTGGGGTGATATTCATTTGCTCGTTCTCCCCCCCCTGATGCAGAAAACGGGATGGGGTAGCCCCATCCCGTTTGAGAAATGTCGTTGCAGTTGATAACACTTGCTTTTATACCAGCTGGGCGATGAGAGTCTCGCGGTCGCCGGGGCAGAAATCCATGGGCGGTATTTCGGGCAGAGTGTAGCACCCGGCAGCCAGTCGCATGCTGGCACGCGCTGCGCACACCATGACCTGCGCCGTAAGTGCCGGATTGTTGATGCGCATCTCGAACTTGAAAATCTGATTCTGCGTGGTGCCAGATACACCCTTGCGCTCCATGTAGACGCCGTGACCCATGTCGCGCAGCGAATCGATGTCGGGTACCTGCTGTACGTGGGTGTCATCGTGGCAGAAATAGTCGTCAGCCTTGATGGCTGCTGCCACGTCGGCAAAGTTGGCACCCTCTTCGAGCTGTACATAAACCATGCGACGGTGTACACCGGAGCCGGTGGGAATGGTGAGTGAGAGCGCATCTTTCACGCCGGCTTTGGAACGTGCTACTACACTGTGCCCCATGCTCATACCCGGACCGAAATTGGTGTAGGTGATTCCCTTGGGGGCCATGGCCAGCATCATGGTACGCATAACGGAATCTGAACCAGGGTCCCAACCGGCAGAGATGACAGCCACGGCCTTATTTTCCCGGGCGACCTCGCCAAGCGAGCGGCGCAGCGCAACAATACCACCATGGATGTCGTAGCTGTCGACGGTATTGATGCCTTTTGCCAGTAGTGGCAGGGCTGTTTCTTCCACGCTGCGGGTCGGGGTGCAAAGCAGTGCTACATCCACGTGACCGAGCTCGTCTATGTTCGTGACTGTTTTGATTCCATGCACAGGGGCGCTGCCTGCCCGGCGAACTATGCCTGCTAATTCCATATCCGGTGCTGCACGCAGTGCATCGACTGAGTACTTACCGATATTGCCGTATCCTACAATGGCTACCTTAATCATCTTCTGGCTTCTGAGTGGTTGTTGTTTGCAGGTGAGGGGGAGGCGTTCTCCCCCGTTGCGCGGGTATTTTACATGATTCTCACTGTCAACGCAAGCGCAGACTTGCTCATCGTCATACTTTTTAGATTTGCCCGAAAACCATCTCTCGTTACCATGCGGATTTTTTTTTGAAAGTATGGAATTTTCTTGACTTTGCATATATTCTGTGTGAGTATGTCTTTGTTAAAGTAGAATATCATCATACGTCATGAGAGGTATCGTATTAGCAGGTGGCTCCGGCACGCGACTTTATCCCATTACCAAGGGGGTGAGTAAGCAACTGCTGCCCATTTTTGACAAGCCGATGGTGTATTATCCCATTTCGGTGTTGATGCTTGCGGGTATACGAGATATTCTCATTATCTCCACCCCTCAGGATTTGCCCGGCTTTAAGCGTCTG